>NZ_DBMAHT010000020.1:0-27079 GCF_057866825.1 Mailhella sp. | reverse complement strand
CTTCTTTTTCTTATAAAAACTGGCACAAAACTGGCACAACACGACAAGAATATAAAAAAAGGAGTTATGGCTTTATGCCATAACTCCTTGAAATTTCTGGTGGAGATGAAGAGAATTGAACTCTTGGCCTCTTGAATGCCATTCAAGCGCTCTCCCAACTGAGCTACATCCCCGTTGCGGAGTCATTTCTGCCAGAATGAGCCGCGATAGTCAAGAAAAAAATGCGCATTTTTCAGAAAAGGCCGCGGCGCGGACGGACGGCCCCCTGTTCGCGTCGCTTTCTCGGCAGCGCAGCGCGTCGTCGATTTGCCGCTCTCCGGCCTCCTGCGCGGTTTTACCGCTTCCGCCGTGCCGTATTCCGGCAGGCATCGTCAGGCGCGATCGGCGCGCCAGCGCGCCACCAGCGAGGCAAAAGGCTCGTAAAGCGCGCGGAACGGCGCTTCGCTCACGCCGCCGGGCGACGGCTGACTGAATGCAAAAATCAGCACGGCGTGCAGCCCTTCGGCCGAATAGAACGGCTTGGCGAAATACGAACGCACGCCGCAGGGAATGAACATGGCCCAGTCGATGGACTTGATGCTGTCGAGCGTGTCTTCCACAATGAGCGATTCCAGACTGAAACGCTCGATGTCCTGGGCGATGGTTCCCTCGTAGGCGTGCGCGGCTCCCCACTCCAGCGAGGCAAACAGCCGGCCCACGCCGTACACTTCCACCTTGCCCCGCGCAGACTGAATGTCGGAAAACATGAGCCCCTCCACGCCCGGACAGGCGGCAAGAAGCTCCTCCAGCCCATCCTGAAGAGAAAGCGGCGTGCTGCCCGGCTCCACGCTGGGCGACAGCGCGCAGGCGGCCGGAGCGTCGGGAATGTTGAGCAGCGCGATGCGCACGATGTCCGCGCCCGTGGAGCACGGCGACACGCGCACCTTCGAGCCGAGAATGCTCCCCGTGCCGCTGCGGAGCATGAGCGTTCCGGCCCAGATGCCGTCTTCCAGCGCCCGCCGGGAAGCCCCGAGCAGCGTTTCGCCCATCTCGCCGGGAGCAATGTCTTCGAGCATGAATTCCCCGCCGCCCCTGGCCGCGCCGTCGAAGAGCGTCTGCGCGGCCTCGTTGCAGGTGACGATTTCCTTCTGATCGAGACTGAGCACCAGCACGGGATATTCCGAGCCCCCAAGCGCCAGCTGACAGGTGCCCGCCGCGCCGTTGGCCACAAAGGTGGCGGGCAGCACCGAATCCTTGAGCATGCCGAAATACTTTCCCGCATCCTGCGGATCCGGCCAGCCCTGCAGAAGATAGGCCCGGTGCGGACTTCCCTCAAGCCGGAACGTCACCATGGCGGGCTGACGGCCCGTGACCATTTCCCAGAATTCGCCGATCAGCGTGTGATCCGATTTCATGACCGCGCGTCTGCGGAACTGCGCGTCCTTGAGAAGTCTCGACGTGTGCTCGCCGAGTGAAGGGAGCTTCCAGTCGTTCAGCAGCCGGATGCGCGAACGGCGATGTTCTATCTCCCACAACAAGCCGGGAAAACCTGACGCCCAAAGAGAGAAATCCATAGCGCGCCTCCGCGAAGTGCTGAAAGATGCCTTTTCACTCTACGGAAAAAAAGCCTCATTGTAAATTGGATAAACCACTTTTTCTCATTTGCCTGAAACAACGCGGCAATTCTCTAAAAATTCCTTGTCGACAATCTTTTTTAATGAGGAAAAACAGTAGTGGATGAACCATTATTTCATGTTTTTCCGCATTAACTCAAGGTATTATCATTTTTTTTCTTTTTTTCTGAAAAGCCTTGAGTCTTTTGGAGCAACAGCGCAAAACTAGTATCATGGATACAGGGCGAAATGACCGCGGGAGTTCGGGCATGAGCAAGCAGAAAATGATTGAGCAGCAGCTGGAACAGGCCCTCATGGAAGGTCGCTGGAAGCTGTTCGAGCGCCTGCCCGCCGAACGGCAGCTCGCCGAAGAGCTGCACGTGAACCGCACCACTCTGCGGGCCGCCATCAGCGCCCTTGCCGGACGCGGCATTCTCGAAACCACGCACGGCAGCGGCACGCGCGTGCGCGCTCTGCCTTCCGAGCATCCCGCGCAGTGCCCCCTCATCGACAGAATAGACGCCAGTCTGCTCATCATACCGTCCATCATCCGCGCCTCGTCGCTCGTCATCCGTCCCTCGCAGGTGCTCAGGCTCGAACGCATTCTGCCCGTAGCCGGCACGGCGCTGCGCAACGACGACATGAAGGGCTTCGCGCAGGCGAACATACAGTTCTTCATGGAAGCGGTGCGCTTCATCAACAACGCCAGCGTAAGTTCGGCGCTGGCCGCCTGTCTGCCCGACGGCAAGTCGCTGATACGGCTGTTCAACGCCTGCGACCTGCAGCAGAAGGAACAGGCGTTCGCGCATCTGGCAAGAATACTGAGCGCCGTGCGCCACGCCGACGCCGCCGACGCCGAAGCTGCGGCCGAGGCCTATTTTTCCACCCTCCGGACGCTGACGGAAAACTCATGAGCACGCGCAACGTCATAAGCCGGAAGGAATTTCTGCACGGAATATTTCGTTCCGTCGCAGCACAGGGCGATCCATCCTCCCCGCGGCAGGGAAACGGGGACGAGACCTCGCCGGAACCAGACTACCTGTCCATGCTGCCCCCCGAATTTTCGGGCGTCATGCTGGATTTGGAGGCTGCCAGACTCGGAGGTGACACCACAGGCATGTCGCGCAATGAAATGGCCGCGCTGGTCGTCAAGGCCATGTACGGCGAAGACGCCCTGAACGCTCAAGGGCGTAGGACCCCGGGCTCCGCTCAGGAGGAACAGCGGAAGCCCCCCGACTGAAACAAGGAGGAACCTATGTCTCAGGAACAGCTTCCTTATCTTGAAGAGCGCAAGCTCGTCAAAAGATGGAGAGGCCCCATCCCCGCGCTCATGAACCTGGCGTTCACGCTGCTGATTTTCGCGGTGACATGGTGGATCTTTCAGGATCCGCGCGGCATCATGCGCTTCTACACCCCCTACGTGGGCTACAACTACTGCCGCTGGTGGCTGATCATCCTCATCTGGATGGCTTACACCTTCGACTTCTGGCCCTTCAAGAAAGACTGGATCCGCAACGCCCATCCTCTGCAGAAGGGTCTTGTGCTGGCGCTCATTTCCGTCGGCACCATGATCTTCTTCATTCACGGATTCTTTGAAGCCGTGCTCGGCAACTTCGCCTTCGCCTACTTCAATCCCGATCAGCTCCAGAAGCTCGGACTCACCGAATTCTATTCCACCGAATACGCGGCGCAGGCCTGCATGATGTTCGCCGTCATCGCCTCCTGGATCAGCCCCGCCTGGGTGGTCGCCCTCGAAGGTCAGCCCTGGGCCAACGCCTCCCAGCCCGTGCGCGGCTTCAGCATCTGGCTCGGCACCTTCTGTCTCAGTCTCGTCATCTACTTCATGACCATGCACAACCACATGGGCATCCTGTATTATCCCTGGCAGTACTTCACGGCCATCTGCCCGCCCTACTGGGAAGACTTCGCGCAGACCGTGTCCGCCAACTTCCACGTGGCCTGGATCATGTGCTGCACCGTGGTGGTGTGGTTCGTGGAAGGCATCTGGGAACGGTATCCCTTCACCATGATAAAGCGCGACTGGCCCCGCCGCATCGCGCTGTTCGTGGGCATCATCGTCATCGCCTGGGCGCTGTGCCTGTTCTTCTGGTACATGCAGGAACTCGTGTGGGGTGACGCCATCCGCGGTCACCGTCGCGACGCCGCTCCCGACTGGCGCTGGCTGCACGTGGGCGAAACCGCCATCTTCTTCCTCGTGCCCGCCCTCTTCGTCCAGTTCTACTGCGAAAACTGGCCTACCAGGTTCAGCACTCCCGTCAACATTCTCATCCGCACCGGCCTCGTCATCGTGGGCGGCATCGTGCTCTACTGCCTGTACTATCAGTACGCCCACTTCATTCTCGGCACGCAGAAGGGCTTCTCTCATCCGCAGCAGTTCCCCATGATTCCCACCATCTGGCTCATCGACATCTGGCTCATCAACTGGTGGTTCATGGACGGCTGGCCCGGATGGCGGCGCGAATTCAAGACCGCTGAAGAACTCGCCGCAGAAAAGCGCCACATCGAAGTGGATCACGCATGGAGCCCCGCCATGAAGCCCGGCCTGCTGTTCGGCATTCTCGTCGGCGTGGCCCTGTACTTCCTCATCGTCTGGCTGCTGCCCATCTGTAGCGCAACCTTCACTCTGGTGAAGTAGGAGTTCTTATGAACAGACGCGAATTTCTCAAAGGCGCATCTCTCGGCATCGGTGTCGGCGCGCTCGGAGCCATGGGGCTCTATTCCTATACACCCATGCGCAGGGCCTTCCTGCCCAAGGTTGAACGCAACATGGCCGATTTCGGCGTGTGCAAGTCGGTGAAGGTGACCAACATTTCGGAAACCAGCTGGTTCGACAACGGCATCTTCATGAAGAACGTCACCGGCGCGGGCGGCCTGCTCGTGGATCAGTACACCTACAACTGGGCGCCCTTCGGCAACGGCAAGGGCATAGGCAAGGGCACCTACGACGAAGGCATGGCCAAGATCAAGCCCTATCTTCAGAAGGGGCAGCTTCACGAAGCCTGGGCCATCGCCAAGGAAAACTCCGTGGACGCCGACAACGCGGGCGGCTTCTCCTGCCTCGTGGAAATCGAGGCCATGGACGGCACCAAGACCAAGTATCTGTTCGACTGCGGCTGGAACTACGACTGGATGGAGGAAAGCTTCAAGCGCGAAGGCATAGACAACATGCTCGCCAACGGCGAAATTGCCGGATTCATTCAGACGCACGAACACATGGATCACTACTGGGCCTTCCCCGTGGTGGCCAAGTATGCCCCCAACATCCACGTGTACACGCCGAACACCTTCTATCCGCAGGGCAAGCAGTACCTCAAGGATTCCGGCCACGTGGGCGAATGGACCGAGGTCAAGAAGGGGCTGTATCCGCTGCAGCCGGGCGTTGCGCTGTATCAGTTTGAATGCCCCATCATCTTCAAGGTGTACGGCGAAATGTCGCTGTACTGCAACGTGAAGGACGTGGGCCTTGTGAGCATCACGGGCTGCTGCCATCAGGGCATCATTCTGTTTGCCGACACGGCCTACAAGGAACTCAAGTACGAAAACGACAAGTTCTACGGCCTCTACGGCGGTCTGCACATCTCCCCGTTCGACGACTGGGATCCCAAGTACGACGACCTCGTCATCGGCCTGAAGAAGTGGAATCTCCAGCGCGTGGGCTGCAATCACTGCACGGGCCTCATCACGGCGCAGAAGTTCGTCGACGCCGGATACCCGGTGGTGAAGGGCACGGCGCGCTTCCGCTCCAAGACGACAAACTACCTGGGCAACGGCGACATCATCACCTTCCCCGGGTAAAACCTTCGACCGGAGCGCGCGAAAGCGCGCTCCGGCGCAGGATCGGCCATGAAACTGGAAAGCATTCTTCCCCGGGCCCTCGGCGACAGCGATTCCGACTGCGCCAGCATCTTCACGTCGCTGGTCATGGCCGCCCACTTTGAACGCACAAGGGCGCGGGCTCTCGGCTGGCGCGGCGTGCGGCCCTGCGCCTCCAGCCATCCGGCGTGGACGTACCGCGTCGCCGGTTCGGAAAACGTGTTCGGGCTGCGCTTCGACGGTGAAACCCGGGACGAAACTCCCGGCCGCGTTCCGTGTCTTCGCGGCTACTTCAGCCTCTACGTCTTTCCCCCGGCACAATCTCCGCTGCTGGACGTCTTTCCGCTCGACGCCCTGCGCTTCGCCCTCTCCCCGGACTACGAACACGCCGTCCGGGAATTTTCCGGCAGCGAAAGGGAACTTCTTCCCTTCCTGCTCGGTCAGCTCCGCCTCGACGTGTCCCTCGCGGGCGACGCGCTGGCCCTGACACTCGAAGCTCCGGCCAGGCACCGCGTCATCGCCGCCGACGGCATTGCCGCGGAAGACGGCTGGCTGGTGCGTCCGGGTGAGCCGGAATGCGACGTGCCCGCCTTCAGCCTCTTTCTGCGGCTCTTCGCCGTCCTCGCCTGCACGGCGGAGCAGGCGCTCGGCGAAAAGGCCGCGGTCTCCCGCGGAGCCGCCGCCGTGGCGCGCCGTCTCTTCCACGCCGATGGGAGCATGGAGGACGCCGACGAGAAGGAATATCTTCTCAACATCGCCGCCGCCTTCGGGCCGTCCCTGGCTCTGGACGGAGAGCGCCTTCGTCTCCTGCAGGGCATTCCCGCAAAACACCGGCCGGAGGAGCTCGAAAAGCTCGACCGCCCCGTGCTGCACGTGCTCACGGGCTTTCTCGGCGCGGGCAAGACCACGTTTCTGCGCCGCTGGCTGGACTTTCTGCACGGCCGGGAGCGCTACACCGGGGTCATTCAGAACGAATTCGGCAAGGTGGAGCTCGACGCCGCGCTCATGAAGGGCGACACGCTCGTGGAGGCCCTGGACGAAGGGTGCGTGTGCTGCTCTCTGGCCGACAGTCTGCGCCCCGGCCTTGAACGCATCATTGCGGCCATGCCCGCCGAACAGTTCGTTCTCGAAACCACGGGACTCGCCAATCCCGACAACATCATGGAGGCGCTCGGCGGCCTGCGCGATCTCGTCGAGCCCGGGCTCGTCATCACCGTGGCCGACGCCCTTGATCTGGCCGGAAAAGGCCGCGAAAACGAACATCCCGAAGACTCGGGCATCCGGCAGGCGCAGCTGCGCCGGGCCGACGTCATCATTCTCAACAAAAGCGAAATGATTTCCTCCGAGGCGCTTGAGGCGCTTGCCGGACGGCTTCGGGCGCTCAACGGCAAGGCGCTCATTCTGCCCGCGCACTACGGCAGCATTCCCTTCGCCGAGCTGGACGCGTGGATAGACGCCCACGGAAAAACGCGTCTGCCCTCCCACGCGCCGAGACTTGCGCACATGGGCGAGCGCGCCGTCACGCACGCCGACGAAGGCTTCGAAGCCAAAGCCCTGACCTTCGAAGGGCCGGTTTCCGCCGAAGATCTGGAAGCCGTGCTGCGCGACGCCGGACCGGGGCTTTGCCGGGCCAAGGGCATCATTTCCATTGCCGGACAGGGCGCGTGCGTCGTACAATACGCCGCAGGACAGCTTGAAATAACGCCGGCTCCCGGAGAAGAGACCAGCGATCTCGCGATCATAGGCTCCGGGCTCAGGATCTGACGGATCCGACATTTCCGGCGCGACGCTTCGCGCCGCCCTCCGCCGACGCAGGCGGACATACGCGAGGAGAGGCCCATGGACATACTGCTGATGGGCGGCTGGATGATGTGGCCGCTGACCCTGATTTCCATCACGGCGACGGCCATCATCGTGGAGCGCCTGCTGCTCTTCTCCTCGTTCCGCTTTCCTCCGCGCAACGCGCCCGCGCTGCTTGAAGAGGCGGTGCGCGGCAACCGCGCGCCCCTGCTCGCGGAACTGGAAAACGTGGAGCGTCTGCGCCGCTTCGCCTCCCTGCTTTCGGCAGACGGCCCGGGAAAGGAGGCCGCGCTGCGCATCGAGGGCGAGGCAGTGGTGAAGGCGCTGGAAGCGCGTCTTCCGCTGCTTTCCATTCTGGCGCGGCTCGCGCCGCTCATGGGCCTGCTCGGCACGGTGCTCGGCATGATCGAAACCTTTTCCGAAATCGCGAACGCGCAGGCGGGCGTCAACATGAATCAACTCGCCGGAGGCATCTGGCAGGCGCTCATCACCACGGCGGCGGGACTCATCATCGCCATTCCGTCGCTGTTTTTCCTGCACTATTTTCAAACGCGCGTGCAGCAGGCGGCCGAGGCCCTGTCGGAAACGGCCAACGCCGTGCTCGCCTCGGAGGGTGACGGCTGATGATCAATCTGCGCCCGCGCAAAAGCCCCGATACCGACATCGACCTCACGCCCGTGATGGACGTGATCTTCATTCTGCTCATCTTTTTTATTGTGGCTTCGGCCTTTGCCGTGCGGGGGCTCGACATCGACCTGCCCCCCGCGCAGTCGAGCCGGGCACTCTCGGGCAAGGTGGTGGAAGTGCGCCTTGAGGAGGACGGCAGCTTCTTCTGCGACGGCGTGCCCGTGGAGCGGGAATTTCTGCGCTACAAACTGCAGGACATCGTGCGCGGCTTCCGCAAGGAACCGGGACAGCTCGTGCTCAAGGCCAGCCCCAAGGCTCCGGTGGAAGCGCTCGTCTTCGTGGTGGACGAAGTGCGCATGCTCGGCGGAGAAAAACTCATGGTGGCCACCTCGCGACCGGAAGAAAGGTAACGGCATGACGGACGGCGAACGACTCTGGACGGGCATTGCGCTGTCGCTTTTTCTGCACTTTTCCCTCACGCTCATTCACGCCTCGCCGCAGGAAGAAGCCCCGGCCTTCCGCGCGGTGCTGGAAATGGAAAGCGAATCCACCCTCGCCCGCAGCGGCTCGCTGCCCGGCACCGGCCTTCAGGCTTCCGCGGAAAGCGACAGGGAAGAAGCGGAAAAGCTCGACCGCAAACGGCGCATCTACCTGCGCTATCTCGACGACGTGGACAACGCCGTTCACGCCCGGAGGCTCGACGCCGGCAACACCTCGCTCATAGGCGTGGCGCTGTGCGCCTTCACCATCGCGGCCGACGGCACCTTTCACGACGCGCGCATCGTCGTTTCCTCGGGCAGGCCGGAACTCGACGCCTCAGCCCTTCGCGCCGTCGCCGCCGCAAGCGGCGTCGTCCGCCGACCGGACATTCTGGGAACGGACCCCATCCACGTTTCCCTGTCCGTCAAATATCAATACGGTCTGCAATGACCGCGTCTTCCTCCGGCGACCGTTCCGGACGGGACGGTTCCCTTCCGCACGCTCCCCGTCGTTCCCTGCCGACCGGGGAGCGTGTCCTGCAACGCCTCCGCCATTTCCCGATTCCGGCGCCGCCTTGTTCACAACGCGGCCGATCATCGTTTCCCTGAAAACGGCGCTCCCCATCTTCGGAAAGCGCCGTTTTTTCATCTTGGCAAACGCCGAAGCCGCCGCATCCCCGCGCATGTCCGAAAGCGCGACGCCGGTGCTTCTCCCCCAACGCTCCGAACTTTTTCCGGCGTTACCATATCTCCATACTGCCGACATCATGGCTTCATGATTCTGATGCTCAATACGCAGCGAGGGCAAGTTCCTTCAGGACGGGACGTTTCATGTAGTCTACAAGTCCTGCGATGCCGACGCTCTGCGTACTCCGGAAAGAAGGTCCGATTGCAGAACGCGACGGCCGGGCCCGCCTGAAGGTCGCCTTCCCTTCAAATTAAAACAAAAAAATTTCGTCATACAGGACAACAACGTCAATCATGGGAGACCAAGCATGGCAAACAACATTGCCCGCCGCGACATTCTGAAGATGGGCATGGCCGCCACGGCCTGCGCCGCCGTCGGCATTCTGACCGGAGCATCCGCCGCCGAAGCCAAGGACGAAAAGCGTCTGCTCAAGGCCGGCATCATCACCGACATGCACAGAACCACCAAGGCCGACAGCACCACCCGCGTGTACTCCGCCTCCATGAACAAGATGAAAGTCTTCATCGACGCCATGAAGAAGGAAAAGCCCGCCTTCATCATCGAGCTCGGCGACTTCGTGGACACCCTCGCCCCGGGCACCGATCCCGCCGCCAACCTCCGCGAAATAGAATCCCTGTTCACCTCGTTCGGCGGCCCCGCCTATCACGTGCTCGGCAACCATGACTTCGACAATCTCAAAAGAGAAGCCTTCCTTTCCGGCGTGACCAACACCGGCATCGAGCAGGGCAAGACCTACTACTCCTATGACGCGGGCGGCGTTCACTGCATCGTGCTCGACGCCGACTACACGCCCGGCAAGTTCCGTCCCTACGACATGAACACCCCGGAAGACACCTTCTGGACCTGGGTGGACACCATCATTCCCCCGCAGGAGCTGGAATGGCTCAAGGCCGATCTCGGCAAGACCGACAAGCCGGTGCTCGTGTTCAGCCATCAGACGCTCGACCGCGTGGACACGCAGGATCACAACATCAAGAACGCCTCGGCCGTGCGCGCCGTGCTGGAAGAAAGCGGCAAGGTGCTGGCCGTGATTTCCGGTCACGATCATCAGGGCGGCTATTCCAACATCAAGGGCATTCACTACGTGGTGCTCAACGGCAACGTGGGCGTGAACGACTACCGCACCTGGGACGTCACCAGCGCGGAAAAGGGCCTCGACATCCACAAGGACAATCAGTTCTGCATTCTGGAAGTCACCAGAAAGGGCAAGACCTACAAGCTCAATTTTGAAGGCCGCGGCCGTCAGCCCAGCTACTGTCTGGAAAGAACCCTCTGATTCTCTGCGGAAGCTTCGCGCTTCCGCCTCCCTCGCTCTCCCCGCCGCAGACTTCAGGGCTCCGTTTTCTCCGTGGAAACGGAGCCTTCGTCGTCATCAAGAAGCCCCATGTGACGCATGCGCGAACGCAGCGTGGTGTAGTGGATATCCAGCAGGCTCGTGGCCGAATCCGTGCCCGTCAGCTTGCCGCCGCAATGCTCCAGCACCTCGCGGATGTAGCGTTCCTCCATCTCGCGGAGCGTGGGCCACTCGTCCCGACGGCGCAGCGTCCGCTCACTCCCGCCCTGCTGCTCCGACAAAGGATCGGGCAGGGAAATGATCTCAAAATGCACGCTCTTCGCCGCGGATTCCAGACTGAATTTAATCAGCGCCCGTTCCACGGTGTGTTCCAGCTCGCGCACGTTGCCCGGCCAGCCGTAGCGCAGCAGCGCGCGCATTTCTTCTTCCGGCACGTGCGGCAGGTAGGGCAGACCGAGCCTGTGCGCCTTCATCTGCATGAAGTGCTCCACAAGAATGGGAATGTCGTCGCGCCTCTCCCGCAGCGGCGGCACGGCAATGGGCAGCACCGAGAGCCGATACCACAGATCCCGGCGGAAGCGCCCCTCCACCACCTTGCGCGGCAGATCGTCGTGCGTGGCGGCAATGATGCGCACGTTCACCGGAATTTCCCTGGCCGCGCCCACGCGCCGGACCATCCCCGTGTCGAGCACGCGCAGAAGACGCACCTGCGACGACAGCGACATGTCGCCTATTTCATCCAGAAACAGCGTGCCGCCGTCCGCCATTTCAAAGTAGCCCGCCTTGGTTCCCGCCGCGCCGGTGAACGATCCCTTTTCGTGCCCGAACAGTTCGCTGTCCACCAGCTCTTCCGGAATGGCTCCGCAGTTCACCTTGATGAACGGCTCGCCCCGCCGCGCCGAGGTCTGCTGAATGGCGTCGGCCACAGCTTCCTTGCCGGAGCCGGTTTCGCCCAGAATCAGCACGGTGGCGTCGCTGCGGGCCACCTTTTCCACAATCTGCCGCACGCGCACCAGTCCGGGGCTGAGACTGAGCTTGTCCATGCCCGTGACCTCGCACTTCGCCGGCGGCCGCGCGCCGTGCAGCTTCATGTCCGACAGATTGATGCGCAGCTCTTCGGCAAGCGGCTTCAGAAGACGCGACAAGGCCCGCAGATCGCTCTGCGTGAAGGTTCCCTTTTCGTCCGACCAGAAGTTGATGAGAAACACGCTCGTGCTGTTGGCAAAGAGCGGCAGCCGCAGCATGGAGACGTGATGCAGGTAGGGCATGTCGGTCCACTGCGGATTGCTGAGCACTTCGGGATCGTGCTGATAGGGAGAAAGATCGCCCACAATGATGGGCGAGGCGATCATCTCGCTCATAATCAGCGGACGCGCTCTTGCGGAACCGGCGGACTTGTTGGAAACGCTCACGGTGCTGGTGTCGGCCATGTTGACGATGTACCGGGCGTCCTTGTCGCAATAGATCGTGTTGATGCGCACCACGGGCAGCCTGCCCCGCAGAAAGTCGTGCAGATAGAGAAGCACGTGCCTGAGGCCGCCCATGCGGTACATGACCAGGCAGGATTTTGCCGCCGTTTCCGAATAAAATCCCGAATCGCCCATATTGTTCCTCCCCTCCGGAAAACATGTCAATTTCGCTTAGTGTTTATAGCATAAACATGCTGTTTTTACAATAAATTAAAAGCGATGCTATCACATAACTATTTGTAATTACAAAATATTATAACATGGCATGGTTATTGCTAATTAAATAACAAGCAAGCTTTCCTTACTCATTCCAATGCGTCCGGAAAACACTTCAAGCCGTGATTTTCCGCGACCGCCCCGGAGGTCTCGATGAACAACGCTGGCAAGTTTCTCTGTTCCGCCCTGCTTGCTCTGGGCATGATGATTCCCGCATCCGCGCAGGCGGCTCCCGAATACGTGCTGAGCCTGAATCTTCCCATTCCGCCCATCCACACACGCTGGCAGGGTCCCCTTCAGGCATGGACGAAGGAAGTGGAAAAGCGCAGTCAGGGCAGACTGAAGATCGAACCCTACTTCGCCGAAGCCCTCAGCCCCCGCGCCGAAGCCTTTGAATCCGTCAAATCCGGCATTGCGGACATCACCGAATGCGCCTACGAGGCCAATTCCGGCCAGTTCCCCTTCCACGAAGGCATTCTTTCCATCTCCTCCCCCGAACTCTATCTCGAAGACGGCACCGCCCTGGTGAAGGGCCTGTACGCCAAGTATCCCCAGGCCCTCAAGGAACTCGACGGCGTGAAGCTGCTCTTCACCCACGCGAGCGGCTCGCTCGTCATCGGCACCACCACCAAGCCCATCCGCACCCTCGAAGACCTCAAGGGCCTCAAGATCAACGCCAACAGCGCCATGATCGCCGAACGCCTGAAGAAGCTCGGCGTCACCGTGGTGTCCCTGCCTCTTTCCGACATCTACTCCGCCATGGAGCAGGGCGTCATTGAAGGCACCACCATGTCTCCCGAACTGCTGGTCTCCCGCCGCTACGGCGACTGCCTGAAGTACGTTACCGAGCTCGCCGTGCAGAACACGCTGTTCTACTGCGTCATCAATCAGGACGTGTACGACTCCCTGCCCGAAGATCTGCGCAAGGTGCTCGACGAAGTTTCCGGCGACTTTGCCGACAAGGCCTTCGCCAACTACTGGGAAAGCGTAGACGTGGAAGCCACCAAGAAGTGGAGAGCCGACATGGGCGGCAAGGAATTCATCCTGTTCTCCGACGCCGACTACGCCAAGGCCCGCGAACTCATGCAGCCTCCGGTCGATGAATGGTTCGAGTCCCTCAACAAGGAAGGCCTCCCCGGCGCCGACATCAAGAAGACCTTCTACGAACTGGAAGGCAAGCTCGGCATCAAGTGGGCGGATTCCCCCATCTACAAGGGATACCTGGAAACCGTAAAGTAATGCTTTCTCAAGGAGCGGGCCGGCGCTGCCGGATCATGCCCGGGAGAGGCTTGCCCCGGACAGCGCGGCCCGGACTCTCCGCCCTGCCGACGAACTCCCGGCAGCTGCGACTTTCCGAGGCCCGCTCCGCCTTTTTTCTTCTCCGACCCTCCGCGCCGAGAGCGCGCTCAGTCTGCGTCTTCGCCTTTTTCGGGAGAGCCCATGTCAACGTCAACGATGCCCCGCGAATACCCCCTGCTCGAAAAGATATGCGCCTCCAGCGCATTCATTGAAAAGCCGCTGCGCTGGTGCGGCAACGTCGGTATTTTCTTTTTCTTCCTCATGGTGGTCATCACCTTTGCGGACGTCTTTCTTCGCTACTTCTTCGGCAGGCCGCTCGACGGCACCGTGGAAATCACCGGCCTCATGATGGCCATGATCGTGTTCTCGTACACCGGCTACGCCCAGTACACGAAAACGCACATCAACATGGACATCATCACCCACAAGCTCCAGCCCGACACCAAGGCCGCGCTGGAATTCGCCACCACGGTATGGTCCACCTTCACCATAGCCATGTGCATCTACGCCATGACCCGCTACGGCATGACCAACCAGAAGGCGACCCCCATTCTCGGCATTCCCTACGCACCCTTCATCTTTCTCGGCGTGGCCGGCGTGTGCCTGCTCTTCCTCGCCCTCGTGCGCGACACCCTCGTCACCCTGCTGGAAATGCTGCGTCAGGCCGGAAGTACGAAAATCATCCTCGGCGTGGCGCTCGCCGTCATTCCCCTGCTCGTGGCCTGGTACTTCGGCACCCACCGCATCATCGGTCTGAGCGGCCTGCATGTGGGCATCGTGGGCATCGTCGTGCTGTTCACCCTCTTCTTCCTCGGCATGCCCATCGGCTTCGCTCTCATGGCCACGGGCCTGCTCTTCGTCTGCGTGCTGCGCGGACAGCTGGCCGGCATCAACATGTTCGGCAATTCCTGGTTCAACACCGTGTCCAACTACACCTGGGCGCCCCTCATGTCCTTCATGCTCATGGGCTACGCCTGCTACTACAGCCGCTTCGGCGAAGATCTCTACCGCCTCGGCACGGCCTGGATAGGCCACATGCGCGGCGGCCTTGCCATCGGCACCGTGGCCGCCTGCACCCTCTTCGGCGCCGTGGTGGGCGACACGCTCTCCGGCACCATCGCCATGTCGGCCATCGCCCTGCCCGAAATGCGCAAGGCCCGCTACGACGACAAGCTCGCCCTCGGCACCCTTTCCTGCTCGGGCACCATCGGTTCGCTCATTCCGCCTTCCACCACCTTCATTCTCTACGGCGTGCTGGCCGAGCAGTCCATCGGCGACCTGTTCATGGCTGGCATTCTGCCCGGTCTGCTCTGCATGGTCTGCTTCATGGGCATCGTATGGCTCATGGTGCTCAAGAATCCCGATCTGGCTCCCCGCCGCGAAAAGGCTCCTCTGGCCGAACGCGTTTCCTCCCTCAAGGGCGGTCTGCCCATCGTGCTGCTGTTCATTCTCGTCATCGGCGGCATCTACGGCGGCCTGTTCACCGCCACCGAAGGCGGCGCCATCGGCGCGGCGGGCACCCTCATTCTCGGCCTCGTCATGGGCAGGCTGAAGTGGTCCAACTTCCGCAAGTCCATGGAGGAATCCAGCCGCTTCACCGCCATGTGCTTCACCCTGCTCGGCGGCGCCACCATCCTCGGCTACTTCATGACCATGTCCCGCATGCCCACCATGCTCGCCAACTCCATCGCCTCCCTCGACGTGGCTCCCATCGTGGTCATGTGCGTCATCGTCATCGTCATGTGCGTGCTCGGCTGCTTTCTGCCCGCCATTCCCCTCATCCTCATCACGGTGCCCATCTTCCTGCCCATCGCCAAGAGCTTCCACTGGGATCTGGTCTGGTTCGGCGTGATCTTCGCCATTCTGAACAACATGGCTTCCATAACGCCGCCGTTCGGCATCAACCTGTTCGTCATGAAAGGCGTGGCGGACGTGCCCCTCGGACTCATCTTCCGGGCGGCCACGCCCTTTGTGCTGGCCCTGTTCCTCTGCCTTGCGCTCATCATCGCCTTCCCTTCGATTTCCCTCCTCATTCCCAGCCTCATGTAGGCCAACCGCATCAAGGAGATTTCCATGCCTCCCATCATCCATGCCGACCGCTGCACTCATTGCGGCATGTGCGCGACCATCTGCCCCATGAACATCTTCAAGCACGAAAAGGGGCAGACGCCCCGGGTGGCCTACCCGGAAGAATGCTGGCACTGCAACGCCTGCGTTCTCGACTGCCCGACCCATGCCGTGGAACTGCGCCTTCCCCTCAACTATATGGTTCTGCATGTCGATGCGAACACCCTGCACGCCTAGGAGACAGCCATGCTTGCATTCAATCCTCCCCTTTCCACTGATGTCCTGGTTGTCGGCGGCGGCATAGGCGGTCTGTGTGCGGCCATTTCCGCCGCCCGCGCCGGAGCCAAGACCATGGTGGCCGAAAAGGCCGACACCCGCCGCTCCGGTTCCGGCGCCACGGGCAACGACCACTTTGCCTGCTATTACCCCAAGGCCCACGGCAGCGACATCCGCGTCATTCTCAAGGAACTGCGTCAGAGCCTCGTGGGCGCCTACCACGATGAAAAACTCTCCCTGCGCTTCCTGGAAGAGAGCATCCACATGGTGGACCGCTGGCAGGAATGGGGCATCAACATGAAGCCCTTCGGCGACGACTACGAATTCATGGGGCACGCCTATCCCGGCCGTCCGCGCATCTGGCTCAAGTACGACGGTCACAATCAGAAGCAGGTGCTCACCAGACAGGCCAAAAAGGAAGGCGTGGAAATCGTCAACCACATGCCCGTCATCGACCTCATCAAGATCGACGGCGAAATTGCTGGCGCGCTTGCTCTGGACGTTTCCAAGGATACGCCCAGCTTCACCGTCATCCGCGCCAAGAAGGTGGTGCTCTCCACCGGTACGGCCAACCGTCTGTATCCGGCCGCGGGCTCGCCGGGCTGGCCCTTCAACACGGCCTTCTGCCCCGCCTGCACGGGCGCCGCTCAGGCGCAGGCCTGGCGCATCGGCGCGAAGATGGTGAACATGGAAATGCCCAACCGTCACGCCGGTCCCAAGTTCTTCGCCCGCGCGGGCAAGTCCACCTGGATAGGCGTGTACCGCTATCCCAACGGCAAGCTGCTCGGCCCCTTCGTGGACAGAGCCACCCGCTATGTGGGCGACATCACCTGCGACGTGTGGAACTCCGCCTACACCGACGTGCTTCTGAACGGCAGCGGCCCCGCCTACATCGACTGCACCCAGACCAAGCCCGAAGACCTCGCCTTCATGCGCGAGGGCATGATCAGCGAAGGACTTACCACGCTGGTGGACTACATGGACCGCACCGGCCTCGACGTTTCCAAGCACGCCGTGGAATTCATGCAGTATGAGCCGCACATCATCGGCCGCGGCCTGGAAATCGACATCGACGGCCAGACCTCCGTTCCCGGCCTCTACGCCGCAGGCGACATGGTGGGCAACTTCCGCGCCGACATCGCTGGCGCGGCCGTGTACGGCTGGATTGCGGGCGGTCACGCCGGCGCTTCCGCCGCCTCCTGCGAGCTCAAGAATGCCGAAACTTCGCCCTGGGTTGCGGAACGCGCGCAGCTCTACAGCAGCTTCATGGAACGTGAAAGCGGCGCGGCCTGGAAGGAAGCCAACCTCGCCGTGCAGCAGATCATGGATTCCTACGCCGCTGCGGGTCCGCATCGTCTGCGTTCGGCCACGCTGCTCACCGCCGGTCTGAAGTACATGGCCGATCTGCGCAAGAACGCGATCAACGAAATCTCCGTGCCGGACGCGCACAGCCTCATGAGAGCCATCGAAACCCTCGACCTCATGGACAACGGCGAAATCATCATGCACGCCGCCCTCGAACGCAAGGAAACCCGCGGCATGCACATGCGCTCCGACTACACCTTCACCAACCCCCTGCTCTCCGACAAGTTCCTCGACGTCTGGCAGGAAAACGGCACCGTCCGCACCGAATGGCGTCAGTGCTGGAATTAGCCCCCTGTTGCAGCGCCGCCCCGAGGGGCGGCGCTCCCCGCACATCAAAGGAGAAACGTCATGCCTCCCGTTATTGATCCCAGTAAATGCGTAGGTTGCGGAACCTGCGCCGATATCTGCAACTCCAATATCTTCGTGTTCGACCGCTCCAAGGACAAAATGCCTCAGGTCAAATTCCCGGACGAATGCTGGCACTGCGACTCCTGCGTGCTCGACTGTCCCAAGGGCGCCATCACGCTCCGTATTCCTCTGGCGTTCACGCTGCTGCACGTCGATGCCGACTCCCTTAAACCCCAGGAGGCGAAGTCATGATTCCTGTTTCCAAGACTATTGAAGCCGATGTCGTCATCGTTGGCGGCGGTATCGGCGGGGCCATGGCCGCCATTGCGGCATCCGAAGGCGGAGCCAAGCGCGTGGTCGTGCTGGAAAAGTGCCATGTGAAGCGTTCCGGCTCCGGGGCCACGGGCAACGATCATTTCAGCTGCTACATTCCCGAAGTCCACGGCGACGACGTGGAACCCGTGCTCACCGCCCTCATGAACAGCCTCGTGGGACAGGCCAAGGACGTGGAACTCATGCGCCTGCACCTTCTGGAGAGCTTCGACATCGTGAAGAAGTGGGAAGAATGGGGCATCAACATGCGTCCCCTCGGCCGCTGGAACTTCCAGGGACACGCCCTGCCCGGCAAGCCCCGCGCCTTCCTGAAATTCGACGGCCGCAAGCAGAAGGCCGTGCTCGCCGAACAGATGAAGAAACACGGCGTCACCGTGCTCAATCATCATCCCGTGGTGGAGCTCGCCAAGGAAAACGGCCGCGTCTGCGGCGCGCTCGCCATCGACGCCAGCCAGCCCGAACCCTCGTTCGTGCTGGTGAGCGCTCCCTGCGTCATTCTGTCCACGGGCCTCACCCATCGGCTCTACGTCAACGGCTCCACGCCCAACTATCTGTTCAACACCGCCCACTGCCCCAACAACGCCGGCGGTCAGGCCCTCGGCTGGCGCATCGGCGCGAGCATGGTGAACATGGAAATCCCCTACACCCACGCCGGCACCAAGTACCTGCAGCGCGCAGGCAAGGCCACGTGGATAGGCGTGTACCGCTACCCCGACGGCAAGCCGCTCGGCCCCTTCGTGACCAAGCCCGATCCTGAATACGGCGACGTCACCTCCGACATCTGGAACTCCGCCTTCCTCGACGTCATGCACAACGGACGCGGCCCCGCCTACCTCGACTGCTCGGAAAACACGCCCGAAACTCTGGCCTACATGCGCAAGGCCATGTTCGACGAAGGCCTCTCCGCCCTCATCGCCTACATGGACGCCAAGGGCATTGATCCGGCGAAGCACGCCGTGGAATTCACCCGCTTCGAGCCCATCCTGCACGGACGCGGCCTCGACGTGGACAAGAACGGACAGACCACCGTGCCCGGCCTCTACGCCGCGGGCGACATGGTGGGCAACGCGGGCTGCGGCCTCGGCCTCGCCGCCTGGATGGGCTGGAGAGCCGGTCACGCCGCCGCGGCCGACGCCGCCACCGCCAAGGGCAGCGCGGATCTTGCCGAGAATCCCGCCATCAAGGCCAAGATGGAGCTGCTCTCTTCCTTCATGGACAGAGAAATCGGCGCGGAATGGCAGGAAGCCAACATCGCCCTCACCCAGATCATGAGCGACTACGCCAACGTGGGCCCCTACAACGTGCGTTCCGAAACGCTGCTCAAGGCCGGTCTCGGCTACCTGGCTCAGCTGCGCGAGGAAACGAACGCCAACATGAAGGCCTCCTGCTCCCACACCCTCATGCGCGCGGCGGAAGTGCTCGACCTGTTCGACTGCGCCGAATGCATCATGCGCTCCGCGCTGGAGCGCAAGGAAACCCGCGGCAATCACAAGCGTGCGGACTACACCTTCACCAATCCGCTTCTTGCCGACAAGATGCTCGACGTCACGAAACAGGACGACGGTTCCGTCGTCACCTCGTGGCGCAACATGAAACATTGATGGAACGGGGGAGCCTGCTCCCCCGCGTTCATCCACGAAAGGGCCGGGAATTCCGTCATCCCGGCCCTTCTTTTTTCTCCAGAAGACGCTCTCGGCCATTTGACGAAAACCGGGCTTGCCGTTAGCTTCCTTTTCTGGAGAACCACCGTGAATGCCAAGAAAAAAGTGACGCTGGAAGACGTGAGCCGCAACGCGGGCGTGTCGCTGAGCTCCGTTTCCATGATCCTCAACGCCCGGGCCGACGTGTCCTTTTCCCCGGAAACGGTGCAGAAGGTGCGCCAGGCCGCCAAGGAACTCGGCTACCGCGCTCCCTCGCGGCGCGCCAAAGGCCGCCTGCCGGGAAGAAACGTGGTGTTCATCGTCACGCCGAACATCGCCAACGCCTATTATTCCGGGCTGGTGCAGGCCATTCAGCAGGCCGCCGAGGAACGCAGCTTTTCCACGCTCATCTTCACCACCTACCGCGAGGCCAAAAAGGAAGAGGAAGTCATGAACATGGCCCTGGCGCTGGGCGCCGCGGGCATGATCTTCACGCTCACCCCCCAGAGCCTGCGCAAGGTGGAAAAACTCAACGGCAAGATTCCCGTCGTGGTCATGGGCGACAAGAACTCCAGCCCCAAAATCGACACCGTGGAGCTCGACAACTACAGCGCCGGCGTGCTCATAGCGCGTCACATGCTGAGCCTCGGCCACAGGCACATCGCCTTCATTTCCGCCATGATGAACGCCACCAACGCCATACGTCTGCGCAGACTGCAGGGCGTGAAGGACGTCTATGCCGAAAACCCCGGCTGTTCCGTTCAGGTGTTCACCAGAGACTACACTCCGCACGAGGAACTCAACAGCATCGATCTGGAACAGCGCATAGGCTACGAGCTCGCCGCGGACTGCCTGAAGAAGAAAAGCCGCATTTCCGGCTTCGTGGCCGTGAACGACTTCATCGCCTACGGCGTGCTCGACGCCATTGCGGACAAGGGCTTCCGCGTGCCCGAAGACTACAGCGTGTGCGGATTCAACAATCTGTCCTCCTCCCGCATTTCGCGCGTGGGACTCACCACCGTGGAACAGCAGACGCAGGCCAGAGCCCGCAGCGCCTTCGACATTCTCTACGAGCGCATCTGCGGCGGCGACGCCGTCAGCGACCTCACCCGCATGGAATACACCCATCATCTGCTGGAACGCCGTTCCACGGCTCCGGCCCGGCAGTCTCTGCAGGAGAAATCATGAAGAATCTCGCTCTGTGCGTTCTTTGCCTCGCGCTGCTCTCCGGCTGCAGCATGTCGTCTCTGCCCTTCCTCGGCGACGACGACGGCACGCCGCCCCCCGCAACAGCAAAAAAATCTCCCGACCGCAAGCCGACCTTCGGCGTGTCGCCGGAAGCGCAGACCTATCTTTCGCAGGCCATGGAATACTGGACGCCTTCCGGCGAATGCACGAATCCGGGACGCGCCGCCGCCCTGCTCGACAAAGCCGTGGACGCCGATCCGCTGGATCCCGCGCCCTACCTCATGCGCAGCCTGGCCCTGAGCGATCTCGGCTACTTCAACGAAGCCTTCGACGACGCCACGCGGGCCATCCGTCTTTCCCCCACGGCGGAAGCCTACGCCACGCGCGGTCTGGTGTGCCTGAAGCAGCATCAGCCCGAAGGCGCGCAGCGCGACTTCGCCTACGCGGAAAAAATCAATCCCAACGAGCCGCTCATCTACGTGTACCGCGCCGCGGGAGCCTTTCTCGACGGGCGCAACGGCGACGCCTGCGCCGATTTGAAAAAAGCCTGCGATCTCGGCCACTGCCGCCCCTGGAACACCGCCACGGAAAACAAGCTCTGCCGCTGACGGAAAAAAAGGATTTCCACGCAAAAAGGCCGCCGCTTCTCAAGAAGCGGCGGCCTTTTCGAGGAGGAATGACAGGGACAGGGGACCCTGGCAATCACACGCCCTTCGGCTGATCCTCAGGGCGTGGAAACGTTTATTCTTCCGTGGGATTCACGGAATCGAGGAAGCGGTACGGGCCTGCGTAGGTGGGCGTGCCGTAGATCTGGCAGACATGGGTGTTCCACGCGCCGTCGCGCCAGTCGTGCAGCAGATAGCCGGGGGCTTCCATCACGAAGGTGTCGCCGCCTTCGGGAGAGAAGTCGAGGTCGATCTGCATGGAGGCGGCAGGAGCCGTCAGGGCCATCACTCCGCCCCACTGCGTGAAGATGGGACGGTGCATGTGACCGCAGCACAGACGCACCCAGGGAGCCTTTTCCAGAATGCCGCGCAGACGATCCACGTTTTCATAGGGCTCGTCCATGGCGCCCATGCCCGTGACGAAGGGCGGATGATGCATGAACACCAGCGTGGGCACGCCGGGGCGACGCGCCAGTTCCTTTTCCAGCCACGCGGCGCACTGTTCCGGCACGTGTCCGGAATGGGAGCCGGGACTCATGCTGTCCATCATGAGGAAACGCACTTCGTCCTCTTCCACGGCATAGCACAGCCAGGGCTCGGTTTCGGGGTTTTCGGGGCACCAGCCCTTGAGGATGGAACGCATTCTGTCGCGCCGGTCGTGGTTGCCGGGAACAGCGTAGATGGGAATGTTCAGAGGGGAGAGCGCGTCGTAGAGCATGTGGTAGGCGTGCTCGTCGCCGCTGTCGGCCAGATCGCCGGTAATGACCATCATGTCCGGCTTCTGCGCCAGTCCGAAAAGATGCTTCGCCGCCGCCTCAAGACATTTCGGGGTGTCCACCACGCGAAAGGAAAGGCGGCCGTCTCCGCGAAGATGAAAATCTGAAATCTGAAGTACTCGCATGATAATTTCCTTGCGTCAGGGGGAATCCCTTCCGCGTCCGGGTCAGATGTTTTCCATGTCGCCACCCGGGGGCGAACAGCGTCACGTCCGCGCTGCCGATCCTGTCGATGCGGCATGCGCAGGCGTGGACGACGGACGTCTTTTTGCATTCCGCCCGGCCCGGAGTCCGGGCCGGGGCGTCGGACGCTGAAAAAACGATGCGCCGGAAGCGAACCGGGAGGGGAAATCCCCTCCCGACAATCGCTATACGTGTTCCACGTCGTCGCCGAGGCGGCGGACCGCAGCGTTGTGCTTGCGCTGCACGATGAAGGCCGAAATGCCGCTCGTAGCCGCAGCCAGCATGGTGTAGAGGCACACGTAGATGGGATCGCCGTCGGCAATCTTGATGAAGTAGGTGCACAGGCCGGGCACGATGCCGGCCACGAGGAAGCCGGGGAACTGATACACGATGGAAATGCCGGTGTAGCGCACGTCGGCGGGGAAGAGATCGGAGAACAGGGCGGCTTCAGGACCGAACACACCGGCGTAGAACACGCTGATGGGAACGATGATGGCGATGCCGATCATGAACAGATTGCCTTCACTCGCGCCCATGAGCCAGAAGGCGGGGAAGATGGACAGACCGCAGAGAATGCTGGCCACGCCGTACACCAGGCCGCGGCCGTAGCGGTCGGCAAGACGTCCGGCAATGAGGATGAAGGGGCACATGACCAGAGCGGAGATCATGACCATGGAGAGGGCTTCGGTGCGCGGCACGTTCACGTACTGCACGAGATAGGTGATGACGAACACGGCCAGCACGTTGAAGAACACGCCGTCGATCCAGCGGGCGCCGATGCCGAGAGCGATGTTGCCGGGATGTTCCTTGCACACCTTGACGATGGGCAGGGTCTTCTTTTCCTTGTCCTGATGGGCCTTTTCCTGAGCCTTCTGGAAGTCGGGAGTTTCAAGGATGTGCATGCGGACGTAGAGAGCCACGCAGACCAGCAGCACGCTCACGAGGAAGGCCAGTCTCCAGCCCCAGGCGAGGAACTGCTCGTCGGTGAGGCCCCAGGAGAGCAGGGCCACCACGCCGGAAGACAGGCACAGGCCCGTGGCCAGACCCATCTGCGGGATGCTGGCGTAGAAGGCGCGTTCCTTCTTGCTGGCGTATTCATAGGTCATGAGCACGGCGCCGCCCCATTCGCCGCCGAGGCCGAGGCCCTGGCAGAGACGGAACGTCTGCAGAATGATGGGCGCGGCAATGCCTATCTGCGCATAGGTGGGCACAAGGCCGATGCCGATGGTGGCAAGGCCCATGATGAGCATGGTGAGCACGAGCATGCTCTTGCGGCCCAGCCGGTCGCCGAAGTGGCCGAACACGAATCCGCCGAAGGGACGGGCCAGATAGCCGATGGCAAAGGTGCTGTAGGCGAGAAGCGTACCAATGAAGGGATCTTCCGTGGGGAAGTACAGCTTGTTGAAGACGATGCCCGCGACAACGCCGTACAGGAAGAAGTCGTACCATTCAATGGTGGCTCCGAGAAGGCTGGCCAGTACCACCTTGCGGATCTCTTTTTTGCTGGGCGCGCTCATAATAAAGCTCCTGATGAAGATTGAGGAAAGTTTTCCCCGGGGCTTGCAGAGAAGTTTACTAAAATTTTAATTAAAATACCCAAGAAGTTTTAATTAAAATTTTAATAAAATTTCCACACAGCCGCGGTTCATGTTTTTTTCCTTGTACGGCTATTCCAGCAATTAAGCAAGGAAAATTATCATTTTTTCTAAAAGCTAAAAATTTAATATTTTAAATCGATGCGTTCCAATTTTCAAAATTTATTTTTAAAATTTTAGTAAATCTCGCCTCCCGTCGTTTGACGAAATTCCGCCTTGCCGTTAGCCTGCTGCCTGGAGAGAGCTCCCATGACGACGAAAAAAAGAATCACTCTGGAAGACGTGAGCCGGACGGCCGGCGTTTCGCTGACCACCGCTTCCATGATACTCAGCGGAAGACCGGACGTGTCCTTCTCCCCCGAAACCGTGCAGAACGTGCGCCATACGGCCGACGTTCTGGGCTATCGCGCGCCCGTGCGGCGCAGAAGCCGTCCGCTGTCTTCCAGAAAGCTCGTGCTCATCGTGAGCCCCAACGTCGGCAACGCCTACTATGCCAACATGGTGCAGGCCATTCAGCAGTCTGCGGAGCAGCACGGCGTTTCCACGCTCATCTTCACCACCTACCGCGACGCCGAAAAGGAAAAGGAAATCCTCGATATGGCGCTGGAAATGGGAGTTTCGGGCATGGTGTTCACCATGATGCCCCAGAGCGTGGAGCAGCTGGAAAAGGTCAACCGCAGCCTGCCCATCGTGGTCATCGGCGACAGGAACACCAGCCTCAACGTGGATACCGTGGAGCTCGACAACTACAGCGCAGGCATGCTGGTGGGGCGTCACATGCTCGGGCTCGGGCACAAGCACATCGCCTTCATTTCCACCACGCTCAACAACGCCAACGCCATACGCATACGCCGGCTCGACGGCGTGCGCGCCGTCTATGCCCAGGAACCGGACACCTCCGTGCAGGTGTTCACCCGCGAAATCACGCCTCTTGAGGAACTGAACGACATCGGCATAGAACACAGCACGGGCTACGAGCTCACCATGGACTGCCTGAAACGCTGCCCGGACATTTCCGGCATCGTGGCGGTCAACGACTTCGTGGCCTACGGCGTGCTCGACGCGCTGGAAGACAAGGGGCTGAAAGTGCCGGACGACTACAGCGTGTGCGGCTTCGACAATCTCTCCGCCTCCCGCTTCTGGAACGTCGGCCTCACGTCCGTGGAACATCACATCGAGGAAAAAGGCAGAAACGCCTTCACCATTCTCTACGAGCGCATGACCGGCAACAGCACGCCCAACAACATCACGCGCGTGGAATTTTCCCATCATCTGCTGGAAAACCGCTCCACCGCGCCTTTCCGTCCCTCCCGGGAAAAACACTGATTCCGTCCTTTAAAAGGAAGGTTCCATGACCACGACCGTGCAGCGCGTCCATGACCTCTACTGGAACAGCAACCTCAACTGCGCACGCGCCATGCTCGCCTGTCTCGGCGAGACCTTCGGCGTGACCGTGGCCCCGCAGACCTTCCACGCCGCCGTCGGCATGCACGGCGCAGGCAGATTCCGCGCCCAGTGCGGCCTTGTGGAAGGCGCGCTCATGTTCATCGGCATTCTCGGCACGGAGCGCGGCAAGACGGAAAAGGACATAGAAACGCTCTGCCGCAGCTTTGCCGAAGCCTTCACGGCGCGTTTCGGCTCCCTGCTCTGCCGCGATCTTCGGCCCGAAGGCTTTCTGCCTTCCGATCCGCCCCACGCCTGCGAAGGCATCACCGCGGAAGCCGTGGATTTTGCCAAACGCTTCCTTGCCGACGCCGGATTCCGCCCGCAGCAGGACTGACTTCCGCACACTTGGCAAAACTTCGCCCGGCCGACGGCCGGGCACGTCCCCTTTTGCCGACGCCGCCTTGTCCCGTTCAAACCTTCAACACTCAAGGGAACGCCCATGTCCGTACTGAAAAAAGCCGCCCTCGCCCTGACGCTTGCCCTGTTCTGCGTCCATGCCGCCCAGGCAGCCGACGCCCTGAAAATAGGCTCCCTGCCCGCCGCGGACTCGCTCATTCTGCACGCTGCGCAAAAAGACGGCGTGTTCGCCGCCCACGGCCTCGATGTGGAAGTCGTGCCCTTCCAGAGCGCTCTGGAACTCGGCGCCGCCATGCGCGCAGGCTCGCTCGACGGTCACTTCGGCGACATCATCAACGTGCTCATGCAGAACGAAAACGGCGCGCCGCAGATCATTGTGGCCACCACCTCCCACTCCTCGCCGAAGGCGCGCTTCTTCGGCCTGGCCGTCAGCCCGAAATCTTCCGCCGAGTCGCTGGCCGATCTCAAGGGCAAGACCTGCTCCATCGGCCGCGCCACCATCGTGGATTTCGTGCTCGACTCGCTGCTTGCGCAGGAAGGCGCGGCCGGTTCGCTGGAAAAACGCGACATCCGGCAGATTCCGGTGCGGCTTCAGATGCTGCTCTCCGGGCAGATAGAATCCGCGCTGCTGCCCGAACCTCTGCTCTCCCTGGTGGAAGGTCAGGGCGCGCGCGTGCTCCTCGACGACAGAAAGCTCGACATGCCTCTTGCCGTCATCGCGCTGCGAAAGCCGGACAATGCCGACGATCCGGCCTTTGCCGACCGCATTCAGCGCTTCCGCGCAGCGCTCAAGGAAGAGGCCGAGCGCATCAACGCCGCGCCCGATGCCTACAAGGCCATGATGCAGCAGCTCGGCCTGCTCGCGCCCAAGGCCGCGGAGCACTACGCCATGCTCCGCTTTGAAGAACCCTTCACGCCGCTGGGCCTGCCCTCGGAAGAGGATCTGCAGCGCTACGCCGAGTGGATGCAGCAGAACAGACTGCTCAAAAAGGGCCTTCCCGCCCTGAGCGACGTCGTGTTTCAGGAAAAAAAATGAGTGAAGAGATGCTGCGCGTCGCCTCGCTGGGCAAGAGCTTCGGAAACAACGTCGTGCTCGACGACGTTTCCTTTGACCTGCCCGCTGGGGCGTCTCTGGCCATCATCGGGCCGTCCGGCTGCGGCAAGAGCACGCTGCTTTCCATCATTGCCGGGCTTACTCCGGCAAGCTGCGGCAGCGCCTCGCTGCCTTTACAGTGGAAAACGGCCTTCATTCTTCAGGACTACGGCCTCTTCCCCTGGAAAACCGTGCGCGACAATCTGGCGCTTCCCCTGCAGCTTCGCGGCGCAGGAAGAAAGGAACGCGCCGCCGCCGTGGCCGACATGCTGAAGGAACTCGGTCTGGAAGGACTGGAGCAGCGCTTTCCGGTGCAGCTTTCCGGCGACCAGCGCCAGCGCGTGGCCATCGGCCGCGCCCTCGTCTCCCGCCCCGACCTTCTGCTCATGGACGAACCCTTTGCCGCGCTCGACGCCATCACCCGCGAG
>NZ_DBMAHT010000019.1:0-27813 GCF_057866825.1 Mailhella sp. | reverse complement strand
TTCCAGCACGTTGCCGAACACCGTGTGGTTCGGCTGAGGCTCGCGAAGCGGCACGTTGAGGTACACGCACGGCGAAACATACCCCTCGGCGTCCACGTAAAGGGTTCTGTGCGCACGTTCGCGGCAGAACGGCGCAGGCGCCGGCGCAGGGAGCGACGCATAAAAATCCCGTCCCGCGGCGCGCACCTTCGCGCCCACGTCCTCCAGCACCGCGCGGGCGGCCTCTATCTTCTCCCGCTCGTGAGGCGCAAATGCCTCCTTCGCCATTTCCGGCGAAGGAATGTAGTCCATGGTGCTGATGACGGCCGCATGCACGCCCCACTCGTCCATGAGCTGAGGCAGGTTGCGCACAGCCTCCACGTTGGAGGCCAGCATGAGATAGGCCAGATGGATTTCCAGATGCACGGCGTTTCTTTTTCGCCGCGCCTGCTGAAGCAGACGCACCGCTTCCTTCACGCGGGAAAAGGGCACGGCCGCCCGTGCGCCGTTGCTGGCTTCATCCGTGCCGACCAGAGAAAAGGCCACAATGTCCATGCCGCTCGCCACAATGCGCTCCGCCAGATCCTCGGTCATGCCGAGCCCGTAGGTCGTGGTGGACACCGCGCATCCGGCCCTTCTGGCCAGCTCCGCAAAATCCATGAAATGCGGATTCAGAAAAGGCTCGCCCCAGCCCTGAAGATGCACACGCCCGGTTTTGACCATGACCGGCCAGAGCGCCGCAAAGGTTTCGGGCTTCATGTGCCGGCTCTTCCACACGTCGGCGCGCGTGGTGTGCGGGCAGTAGGTGCATTTGCCCGTGCAGCAGGAAGTCACTTCCACCTGCAGGCATTCCAGCGCCCGGGGCTGAAACATCTCCCGAAATTCCTGGAGAAGTCCGGGCGCGCGAAACTGCGCGAAAAGCCGTTCTACGTCAGAGGTCATGCCGTTTCTCCCGCAAAGGCGTCTTGTCCTGAAACACCGGCCGCCGGAAACGCCGACTCTTCGTTTCCGCGCCGTCAAACATCCGCTCGAAATCCTAAACCATCCAGCTCGTTTCCAGATGAGGCATGGCCTCGAAAGCTCCCCACTTCTTTTTGAAGAAGGCTATGCCTCCGTCTATGCCGAGGCCCAGATTCAGCACGCTCTGCCCCCGGCGCACGGCTTCGTCGGCCAGCGCCTGCACCAGCGCGTCACTCACGCCCGGCGGACAGTCGTCCTGACGGAAGGCGAACATGTAGAACGCCGTGCTGAGCGCACTGTAATCGCCCACGGCCAGCGCCAGCAGCCTTCCCGACGCCGACCGCGCGCCGAAGAGCACGGCCTCGGGCGAGGCGTTCACGTACGCTCCCACCTTGCCGAAAATATGCCTCGTGCCCGGAGCGAGCGTGCGCACCTTAAGGTAGTGATCCACGAGCGCGTCGTGTTCCGGCCCCCAGGACTCCACGCCGACCGCCGCCTCGCGCCGCGCGCGGTTCAGCATGTTGCGCAGCTTCTGCCCCGGAGCGTGCGGCACGTTCACGCACCACCAGGCGTCGCGCTCCACCACAGCATTGTCCGGCGCACACGCCGGAACCACGGGTGCCAGCACGGTGATGCGCCGCAGATTCGGCATGGCCAGCGCACAGGCCACGGCGCTCTCCAGTCTGTCCGCGTAGGCGGCGCTGTGCAGGCCGCAGGAGGCGAGCTCGTCCTGCGCAGGAAAGGCCACCAGCGTGCAGCTGTCGGCCGTGGTCCAGGCGGCAAAGCCCTCGCAGGAGCGCAGCGTGCGGCCGGAAACCGCGCGCACGTAGGCGGGAATCTGTTCCGGCACGACGGCCCGCGCGCCGAGATCGGCGAGCGCCCTGCCCGAAGACGGGCCGCGGGAGGAAGATCGCGCAGCATGACCGGAAGGCTCGTTGCGCAGCGCGGAGGAGCGAATGTTTTTCGGAGCCTTTTCCCACGTCGGCGCATCGGGATTGCCGGGCAGCACCACGGAATCGTCGCGCCGTATCCAGGCGGAAAAGCGATGCTTCCACGTGGGCAGCACGCGCGTTACGGTAAAGCCGTCTTCGGCGAGCATGTGCCGCAGATTGATCATGTGGGCGGACCCCACGAACACCGCCGTTCCGCCCCGCTCGATGTACGGACGCATGCGCTCGCGGAAACGCTGATCGCGCACGCTGATGATGGTGCCCGTGCGCGTGGGAAATTCGGCGCTCGTGCCCATCATGCCCATGAGGTCGCCCGCCAAGTACCGCAAACGGTTGCTCTTCATGAGCTTCGGCCAGAAGGAACACTCCTTCATGAACTTCACGATGCGCGCCATGGGCGCCGACTCCAGCGAGGCTATCTGCTCGGCCAGGCTCTCCATGCCCATGACCGACTTGCCCATGTCGAGCGCAATGTTCCACACTTCGAGATCCACGGAATTCGTCCAGCCGTTGCGTTCGAGATACGACGTCCAGAGCGAGAAGAACGCGTACCACTGGCGGCTTTCGGCCAGCACCTGACGCACGTCGATGCTGCGTTCCTGCTGCGCGCCCACAAGCCTTGCCCAGAAGCCCTCGGGGCCGTACACCATGCGCTCAAGGCGACGCACGTCCTCTTCCGAAAGAAACTGCGCCACGCGCGGGGCGTCCGGCTCCGGGGAACGGCCGATGCGCGCCACCTCGTCCATGCTGTCCGAGTCGATGGGGCCTTCCAGAAGCACGGTGTCCACATTTTCAAAAAGACGGCGCAGCGAATGCTCGAAGGAGTAACAGAAAAAGTGCGCCGAGCCGCCTATCCACGACGTGCGTCCGTTCTTGTCGAGACGCCAGAGCATGGCGCACGGCCGCTGCTCGGGCAGAGAATCGAAGAACTTCCAGCGCGACATCTCGTAGTTGCCCGACGACGTGCCTATGCTGATGGCAAGATACGCCGCCATGTCGAAAAAGCCGCCCGCCCCCGAAGATTCCTGCCATACCGCGAGCTCGTAGGGCGCGCTCTGCACCCCGCCCCATTTTTTCTTGAAGCGGGTGATGCCCTCGTTCACGCCGAGCCCGAGCAGCACGGTCTGCTTGTCTTCCGCCCGGGCGCGCTCCAGCATTTCGGCAAAAAGCAGATCGGGCGCATGCGGCACGTAATGCGTTTTGGAATGCGCGCCGAGCACGTAGCTCACATGATGCGGCAGGGAATAGTCCATGAGCAGACAGGCGGCAAGCTGGCCTTCTGCGTCCCATGCGTTCAGAAGACGCAGATCCGCCGGGCCCTGAAGCGCGGCGGCCGTGCCCGAATACAGCTGACGTATGCGCGGCGGCAGCGGCATGCGTCCCATGAATTCCGCCCAGAGCCGGCGATGCTCCGGCGTGAATTCGCGCGTTTCGTCCACCGAAAGACGTTCACGGGCATGCCGTACCGGGCCGCGGAGCCTGGGCGGCACCGGAGACGACGCGTCCAGCGTGTAGTACACGTCCCGATCCTCCACATGACTCTCCAGCCGCTCCGGCATCTGGGGCGCAATGGCAAAGCAGTCGGAAGGCTTCACCTTGCGGACGGCTTCATCCAGCGCGGATTCAAAGCGACTTACGGAAAACTCCCCTTCCTGCGGATAACCTATGGCCATGAGCCAGTCGTCGGCCGTCACGAAAATGAAGCTGTCCAGCTCGAAAGAGCGACCTGCCGAAATGGCCTCCAGAAGACGCCGGGAATGCTCGGGAACAATGACTGCGGACATGGAAGACTCCTTGGGCACGCTTGTGACGAATATGCCATATCCCCGTTTGCCGGTAAAGCGGCTCCGCGCAACGCCGCAGCGATTCATTATTGTTTCGCCGCGCCGTTCGCACGCCCGCCTTCGGCATCCTGGCATGGGGCCGGGCGCATTCCTTCTTTTTCCGTGAGCCGCCCGGCTCTTCCCCTCGTTCCGCTCCCTTGTTCGTTCCCAGGACGCAAGATGCGAAACAACTCTGTACCTTATCTAATTTGTTGAGCAACTTGCCTTTTTCCTGCGTAAGCCTACATTGTTCCGGTACGGCACGGCCTGCGCTTTCGGGCGCGGCCCTTCTCATTTCCGGTAAAAAGCGAGGCTCGCATGTTTGAAAACGTTGTTCTCGGCAGACGCTGCAGCGACAAGGACTTCCGGACGCAGGCCCCTGAACTGCGCATGAAACTCTTCAACGCGCAGCGGCAGTGCATCGACCGCAAGATCCCCCTGCTCGTCATCGTCGACGGCGTCAACGGCGCAGGGCGCGGAGCCGTCATCAACCTGCTGTCGGAGTGGATGGACAGCAAGCACGTTCACAACCACGTGTTCTGGATGGAAACCGATGAAGAACGCGAACGTCCGCTCGACTGGCGCTTCTGGCGGCGACTGCCGGCGGCCGGCTCCACCGGCGTGTTCTTCGGCGGCTGGTACGGCCTTGAAATGCGCCGCTTCTGCACGAAAGACATGAGCGAAGCGGAATTCACCGCCCACATGCACCATTGCCGCGGTCTGGAGGAAAGTCTGGCTGCGTCGGGCATGGCCATCGTCAAAATCTGGCTGCATCTGAACAAAAAGGAACACGACGAACGACTCAAAAAGCGGCTGGCACACAAGGAGCTGCTCCACTTCACGCCCTACGACAAGAAGGTTTCCGAAAACTACGACGGCCTGGCCGAAGCCGCCTCGCGCGCCATCACCCTGACCGACCGGGCCTTTGCGCCCTGGACCATCGTGGACGCCGCAGACGCGAACTACCGCAACCTTGCGGTGGCCCGCGCCGTGATCGCCGCCGTGGAGCGCACCGTCGCCGAACAGGACGCCAGAGTCGCGCGCCTGAAGAATCAGAACGACGCGGAACAGGAAAACGTGGTCTCCACTCTGGACGCCATCGACCTGAGCGCCAAAGCCGATCCCGACGCCTACAAAAAGGAACTCGCCGACCTGCAGCAGGAACTGCACGAACTCACCTATCACGCCTGGCGCCGGGGGATTTCCAGCACGCTGGTCTTCGAGGGCTGGGACGCCGCCGGCAAGGGCGGATGCATCCGCCGTCTCATGGACGGCATCGACGCCCGCATCAGCCGCGCGATTCCCATCGGCGTGCCCACGGATGAAGAACTGGCGCATCACTACTTGTGGCGCTTCTGGAGGCACGTGCCCCGGGCCGGATTCATCACCGTGTACGACCGTTCGTGGTACGGCCGCGTGCTTGTGGAACGGGTGGAAAAGCTCACGCCGCGCGAAGACTGGAGCCGCGCCTTTGCGGAAATCAATCTTTTCGAGGAGCAGCTCACAAGCGGCAACAACGTGCTGATGAAGTTCTGGCTGCACATTTCCCCCGAGGAACAGCTGCGCCGCTTCAGGGAACGGGAAGTCACCCCGTGGAAGCAGTACAAGATCACGCCCGACGACTGGCGCAATCGGGAAAAGTGGCCCGAATACGTGCGCGCCGCGGATGAAATGTTCCTGCGCACCAGCACGGAATATGCGCCCTGGCACATCGTAGCCGCCGAAGACAAAAAGAACGCCCGTCTCACCGTGCTGCGCACCTATCGAGATGCGCTGAAAAAGGCGCTCAAGAAATCCGACGGCAAAAAGCACGGCAAAAAATAATGTCGACAGCCCGCATCCGGCGAAAACGTCTGCGGCACAGGGAATTAGCCGGACTTTTCATTTCAACTCCCCTTTTTTTTTGCGCTTTTTCTTGCTTCCCCCTGCAATAACAGGTAAGGTGCGGAGAACGCGCAAGTTTCTTTGAACTTCAAAGGAGGCAACATGCCTGAAATCTCTCATGAAAAAAGCCAGTTACTGGATGAAATCAATAATCTTTCCGGCCAGATGAAGGAAATTGCCTCCGCCATCTTCGCCGAACCCGAACTGGGATATCAGGAATTCAAGTCTTCCGCCCGCCTTGCCGATTTTCTTGAATCCAACGGCTTCAAGGTGGAACGCAATCTGCTCAATATGCCCACGGCCTTCCATGCCGTGTACGGCTCCGGCGAAGGCCCGCAGGTGGCCTTTCTCGCCGAATTCGACGCCCTGCCCGGGCTCGGCCACGCCTGCGGACACAACCTCTTCGGCACGGCGGCCTGCGCCGCCGGCATAGCGCTGGCCCGCCATCTTCCCGCAGGAACCGTTCACGTGTTCGGCACGCCCGCCGAAGAAGGCAACGTGCGGGACGCCGGCGGCAAGGTGCCCATGGCCGACGCGGGCCTCTTCGATCACATGGACGCCGTCATTGCCGCCCACGCCGAAGGCCGCACCATTCTCAAGCAGCAGCTCATTTCCCGCGCCAACCTGGAAATGGACTTCAAGGGCAAGGCCGCTCACGCCGCCGGCGCGCCTGAAAAGGGCATCAACGCCATGGACGCCGCCGCGCTTGCCGTCATGGGCATCAACAGCCTGCGCCAGCACATGACTCCCGACGTGCGCATTCACGGCCTGCTCACCGACACCGGCACCTCCATCAACACCATTCCCGAATTCGCCCGTCTGCGCTACGGCGTGCGCGCCCGCAAGCCCGAAACCCTCAACAACGCCATCGAACGCGTGGTCAACTGCGCCCGCTGCTGCGCCATGGCCCTCGGCTGCCAGTTCTCCTACCGCCATTCCGCGCATCCCTACTACACCATGCGCCACAACATGCCGCTGCTGCACGCCTTCGCTTCCAACCTCGACCTGCTCGGGGAAAGCTACATCGACGAAGTGTCCAGCAGCTACTCCACCGACATGGGCAACGTCAGCTTCAAGGCGCCGTCCATCCATCCCTACATTTCCATCGGGGGCGCGCACCTCGTCGGACACACCCCCGCCTTCGCCGAAGCCTGCAACGGAGAAGGCGGCTTCAAGGGCATGCTTCTTGCGGCCCGCTCCATGAGCCTCACCGGCTACGACGTGCTCACCAATGAAGCGCTGCGCAAAGAGGTCCGTCAGGCCTTTGAAAACCTTGACGACCTTAACTAATACCCCTATCCAGTAATTCCCCCGTGCATCACGGCGCGGACGCCTCCGCGCCGTGATGCTGCGTATAAAGGCCATCACCCATCCGCAACACGCCCAAGGAGCTTGAGCCAATGGCTAAAGAACAGATTGAAAACCTCTCCGGCGTTCTCGGCTTCATCGAACGAGCCGGCAACAGACTGCCGCATCCCGTCACCATATTTCTGATCCTCACGCTGGTCGTCATGGTGCTTTCCTACCTGCTGCAGGGCATCACCATGGTGGATCCCAAAGGCAAAACCCTGGTCGTGCAGAGCCTCGCCTCCGTGGACGGCCTGACCTGGTTCCTCAAAAACTGTGTGGACAACTTCGTCCGCTTCAAGCCCCTGGGCCTCGTGCTCGTCATGATGCTCGGCCTCGGCGTGGCCGAAGAAGTCGGCCTGCTCTCCGCCGTGCTGCGCGCCACCATTCTCAGCGCTCCCCGCAGCATGGTGACCGCCATCATCGCCTTCTGCGGCGTCATGGGCAACATGGCCTCCAGCGCGGCCTTCGTGGTGGTGCCTCCCCTCGGCGCCATGATCTTCAAGGGACTCGGCCGCAATCCGCTGGCCGGTCTCGCCACGGGCTTTGCCGGCTGCGCCGCCGGCCTCAACGCCAACCTCCTGGTCGTCGGCACCGACGTGGGCCTCGCCGCCATCACCCAGCAGGCCGCTCAGATCATCGATCCCAATTTCACCGTGCATCCCGCCGTCAACTGGTACTTCATGTCGGCTTCCACCTTCATCGTGACGGCCGTCATCGTCTTCCTTACGGAAAAATTCGTCGAGCCCCGTCTTGAAGGTGTGGCCATGCACGAAGGCGCGCTCGGCAGCGAAGACATGACCGTGACTCCCGAAGAGCGCCGCGGTCTGCGCGCCGCCCTCATCGGCGGCCTCATCTACATCTGCCTCATTCTGCTCACCGTGGTGCCCGAACACGGCATTCTGCGCAATCCCAAGACCTTCAGCATCGTTCCCTCCCCCTTCCTCGACTCCCTCGTGCCCATCCTGCTCGTGTTCTTCCTCGCCGTGTCCATCCCCTACGGCGTGAGCACCAAGGTCATCCGCAACGACAAGGACGTGGTCCGCTTCATGGGCAAGGCCATGAAGGAATTCTCCTCCTTCATCGTGCTCTGCTTTGCGGCAGGCCAGTTCGTTTCCAGCTTCGCCTACACGCATCTCGACATGTACCTGTCCATTCAGGGCGCGGCCTTCCTCAACAATACCGGCTTCTCCGGCATTCCGCTCGTGGTGAGCTTCCTCATTCTCACCGCCTGCATCAACTTCTTCATCGGCAGCGCCATGGCCAAGTGGGCCCTGCTCGCCCCCATCTTCGTGCCCATGCTCATGCAGACGCAGCTCTCGCCCTACTTCGTGCAGGCCGCCTACCGCGTGGCCGACTCCACCACCAACGCCATCTCTCCGCTTGAGCCCTTCATGGCCTTCATCATCGGCGTGGCGCAGAAGTACGCCAGAAACGTAGGCCTCGGCACCATCATCTCGCTCATGCTCCCGTACGCGCTCGGCATTCTGTTCTTCTGGGGCATCTTCCTCATCTTCTGGATGGAAATGGATCTGCCCCTCGGCCCCGGCGCTCCCGTTTTCCTGTAGCCCTGCCCCTTCCCTCCTTTGCGGATAACGTTGTACGATTGTCTGCGAAGGAGGGATTCGCATTTCTGCCGCCCGGCCCGGAACCGCGTTCCCCCGGCGGCTCCCGCGTTTCCGACACGTCTTGTCCAAATCAACTCAGGAGGCCATGTGAAATACTTCGACTTTGAAATCATGGGACTCAAGCGCAAGCTTCCCTTCGTCCAGATCGGAGAAAATCTTGCTCTTGCCAGCTTCGTCGTGCTTTCCGACACCGAACTCATCCAGACCGTCGCTCCCGAACTCATGAAGCGTCTGCCCGAGGTGGACGTGCTCATGACCGCCGAAGCCAAGGGCATCTGCCTCACCTACGAAATCAGCCGCCTCATGGGCATGAAGGATTTCGTGGTGGCACGCAAGAGCCGCAAGCCCTACATGCAGAACCCCATCTCCCACTCCGTCTTCTCCGTGACCACCCAGAAGGAACAGACCCTCTGGCTCGACGGCTGCGACGCTGAAAAAATCCGCGGCAAGCGCGTGGCGCTCATCGACGACGTCATCGCCACCGGTGAATCCATCGAAGCCATCGAATCCCTGGCCCGCTCCGCCGGCGCCGAAGTCGTGGCCCGCGCCGCCATTCTGGCCGAACTGCAGTCCGTCCACCGCAAGGACATCATTTATCTGAAGGAACACTACGTCTTCCGTCCCAATCCCGACGGCACCTACACCCCCATCGACAAGCTCGACTAGCGTTCTCTCTTTCGACGGCCGCCCGCAGCGCGGACAACCTGCACAGCTTTTCCGTCCGCCTCTCCGGGCGGCCGTCCGACCGACAATTTCCCTCTTCCCGCATCACAGGGCGGTTGCCGCCATGCTCCGCCCGGCTTCCCGACACGTTCCGCACCTGCTCCTTCGCGCTCCCCTTTCGACTTCCGAAAGCGGACGCCGTCTTTCCGCTTACGCTGTGCTATAAAAAATATCCAATGATTCAAGGAGGGTATTAAAATGGATACGGAAATGTCTTCCGCTTTCCCCATGGTCAGAGACGTTCCCTACATGGGCGTCATCTGGGTTGTTCACGAGGCCTCGAAACTCGGCTTCTGGAACGGAAATCCCGACTGGTGCAACCTCGGTCAGGGACAGCCCGAAGTCGGCGACATGCCCGGCGCGCCCGAACGCATCAATCACATCGACATTGATCCCGCCGATCACGCCTACGGCCCGGTGGGCGGCACCGGCGAAGTGCGCGAAGCCATTGCCGACATGGTCAACAGAACCTATCGCCGCGGCAAGTCGAAGTACACGGCGGACAACGTCAGCTTCGCGAGCGGCGGCCGTCTGGCCCTCACCCGCCTCTACACCATTCTGGCCGACGGCGCGCGCATTGCCTACAAGAACCCCGACTACACCGCCTACGAGGACTACCTCTACAGCCTCCGCAACCGCTGCGTGCTGCTTCCCATCCGCGCCAGAGAGGAAGACGCCTTCTCCATTCCCGCAGAAACGCTGGAAAGCTTCATTCATCAGGAACGCGCCAACGTCTTTGTGTTTTCCAATCCCTGCAACCCCACGGGCGAACTCATTTCCGGCGAAACCCTGGACAGCTACGTGGCCACGGCCCGCAGGGAAAACTGCCTCATCGGCAGCGACGAATTCTATTCCCACTTCATCTACAATCCCGACGGCTCTCCCGCGTCCGGCCCCGTTTCCGCGGCGGAATTCGTGGAAGACGTGGACAAGGATCCCGTCGTCATTTTCGACGGCCTCACCAAGAGCCACCGCTATCCCGGCTGGCGCGCCGGATGGGCCGTGGGCCCGAAGCACATCATTGAAATGCTGAACCGCGCGGCCAGCGCCGTGGACGGCGGTCCTTCCATGCTCTCCCAGCGCGCCACCCTCGCGGCCCTCGAACCTTCCCGCGTGGAGCAGGAAACCACCGCCCTGCGCGCCGAATTCGCCTACAAGCGCAAGCTCATGCTCGACGGCCTCGCCGAACTCGGCATCCGCCCGGCGGCCGCGCCCCGCGGCACCTTCTACGTGTGGGCCTGCATCCGCGACCTGCCCGCGCCCCTCAACGACGCCGACGCCTTCTTCCACGCCTGCCTTGCCCGCAAGGTCATGACCGTGCCCGGCCGCTTCTTCGACGTGCGCCCCTACCGGACCCGTCCCGCCGAAGAACCCTACCGCTCCTGGGTGCGCTTCTCCTACGGCCCCTCCCGCGACGTGGTGAAAACCGGCATCGAACGCATCGCCGCGCTCATCCGCGAGCATCGCTGAGTCTGCCAGCCTGACGCTTAGTCAAACAAGGCAAAGCAATACATTGCGCCGCCGCTCCGGGCAAATTCTCCCCGGGCGCGGCGGCGCTTCCCGTGTCCGCAAAAAAACTGTGCCGCAGCGTCTGAACTTCCCTTGAAACCGCGCCGAAGGCGCGGCCGACGCGGGGACAATCCTTTCCGCAACGCCGCAAAGGAACACGCCACGCTTTCGCTCCGGCCAACGCAGCGCCGCTTGACGCCCGCCGCCTCAAAAGGTTACTTCCGGCATCGGCCCTTTTCCTTCAACCGTGTGCTTGAAAACCACGTAAAAAACAAGTCATGAAAGCTACCGTCTCGCTCTCGTTCATGCTGCTCGGCGTCGTGTTCTGCGCCTGTCTCGTGGCCTCCAATCTTCTGGAAACCAAAATACTCCAGTTCGGCCCCGTCACCATCACCGCCGGATTCCTGGTCTTTCCCATCTCCTACATCATCAACGACTGCATTGCCGAGGTCTGGGGCTTCCGCAAGGCGCGGCTCATCATCTGGCTGGGCTTTGCCGTCAACTTCGCCATGGTCGCCCTGTTTCAGCTGGCCGTGGCCCTGCCCGCCGCCCCCTTCTGGGAAGGCGACGCCGCCTTCCGCTTCATCTTCGGTCTTGCGCCGCGCATCGCCGCCGCCAGCCTCGCCGCCTTTCTTCTCGGCTCCTTTCTCAACGCCTATGTCATGAGCCGCATGAAAATCGCCAGCCGCGGCAAACATTTTTCCGCCCGTGCCGTGCTCTCCACCCTCGCGGGAGAAAGCGCGGACTCGCTCATCTTCTTTCCTCTGGCCTTCGGCGGCCTCGTGCCCGTGCAGGAACTTGTCAAGATGATGGCCATTCAGATCTTCGCCAAAACGGCGTACGAAATCGTCGTACTGCCGGTCACCATCCGAGTGGTGAACTTCCTCAAGAAGATCGAAGAATCGGACGCCTACGACACGGATATTTCCTACAATATTCTGAAGATCCGGGAAATTTAAAAACGCGGTCCACGTGCTCCCCAAGGCGTTTTTGCCGACTGCGTAGACAGCGCCCGCGGCGCGGCGTACTGTTAGAAGGCAAGCCCACGCAAGGAGTGCCCCATGAAAGTCGTTTCGCTTCTGGATAATCTGTCTGCGGACGACCGTCTCACCGCCGAGCACGGTCTGAGCCTCTACATCGAAACGGAAAAGCGCCGCATTCTCTTCGACACGGGACAGACGGACGCCTTTGCCCGCAACGCCGGGCATCTGGGCGTGGATCTGCGCCTTGTGGACATGGCCGTCGTGTCCCACGGGCACTACGATCACACCGGAGGTCTGGCCAAATTCCTCGCCGTGAACGATCATGCGCCCGTCTATGTGCATCGCCGCGCCTTTGAACGCCACCTCGCCGCAGACGGTCGGGAAATAGGCATGGATCCCTCGCTGGCAGGCAATCCCCGCATCGTGCCGACGGACGACGTGCTGTCTCTGGACGACGACATGTGGCTGTGCTCCTGCAATGATGAAGCGCGGCCCTTTCCCTCGTACAGTCAGGATCTGCTCATGGTGCGCAACGGGCATCCCGAGCCTGACGACTTCACGCACGAACAGTATCTCTGCCTCCGGGAACGCGGACGGCTCGTGGTCATCAGCGGCTGTTCCCACAAGGGCATACTGAACATCGTGCAATGGCTGCGGCCCGACGTGCTCGTGGGCGGATTCCACTTCAAGTCGCTGAAGCCCGATCAGCAGGGCCGCGCAACGCTCGATTTCGCCGCCCGGCACCTGGCGGCGTTTCCGACCGAGTATTACACCTGCCACTGCACGGGGCGCGGCCCGTTTGACTATCTGAAACAGACGCTCGGCGACAGGCTCCATTACCTTGCCTGCGGCTCGCGCATCTCGCTTCCCTGACAAGGAGAAGGCCACCAGGAAAGCAGCCGCGGGCAACGGCCCCAACGGCCGCAGAGGCGACGAAAGGGGCTCCTGGGGCAAGCCCCGGGACCCCTTTTCTGCAAAATCCGTCCCGCTTCCGCGCCGTTCTCCAAGCCCGAACCGCCGAAGCATTTAATGCAAAAGCCCGCCGCCTTTCACGGCAGCGGGCCCGGATGGCGTCGGCAAAAAAAACGTTTCCTTCCCTGCGGGACAGGAAGAGCGGCGCGGGAGAGACGCCTAGCTCAGCAGGTGCATTTTGGAATCCCGCTCGGAAATCTTCCTGACCGGCTTTGCAGGAACGCCGAGGGCCAGCCATCCTGCGGGAATGTCGTGCGTGACCACGCTGCCTGCGCCCACGACCGCGCCCTTTCCTATGGTCACGCCGTCGATGACGGAAACATTGGCCGCCAGCCAGACATCGTCTTCAATATGAATTTCTCCCGCGAACTCCGACGTGGACACGTGGCCGTCAGGATAGGTCATGCGTATGCGCTCATCCGCAATGAGGGGATGGTTGGAACAGAGAAGGCTGACGTTGGGGCCGAACATCACATTGTTGCCGATGACGACTTTTCCGTCGTCAAAGATGAGCAGATTGAAGTTCGCGAAAAAGTTGTCGCCGATGAACGTGTGGCAGCCGTAATTAAACTGGATGGGCCCCTGAAAGTAATAATTGCTGCCGATGCTTCCTATGAATTTTCGTATGAGCGGCAGCCTTTCAGGATCATATTCATCCATGGCGTTGAACTTCCGGCACAGCTCGTGCGCCACATGCTTGATGTCCTTGAGTTCCCGACATCTTGCATCAAAAAGCCTTCCTGCAAAAATCTTTTCTTCTTCCGTCATAGTAGCCTCTCATCCGGCATGATCCAGAAAAATTCCGCCCGCGAGCCGCCCGACGCTGCCGCCGCATGCCGCGGCTTCGGCAAAGAAACGCCATAAGAGCGCGCAAGGCAGCGTAAAAAAAGGAAAGCCCCACGAAGCCGTTAGCTTCATGAGGCTTTATGCGCGTCTTTTGGCGGAAGCGTATAGGAGTCGAACCTACCTCAGACCTCTCAGCCTGACACTGGTTTTGAAGACCAGGCGCAACACCGGTTACGAGACGCCTCCGCCAGCGAACATAAAAAAAACGACACCTTGCGTCAAGCTCGGAAATTTTCTTTTCCCTCAGCGCCTTGCATTAAGGGACAAGAAGCCTTATTGTTATCCTGAATCCGCAGAATTATTGCGGCAAACCTCGCCATTTACCCCTTCGGGAGGAAACATTCATGAATAACACGTCTCGCGACCAGGTGCAGAGCTACGGACGCTCCAGCGTTGCCGTTTACATGCAGCAGGTCTATCTCTGGATGACGGCGGCTCTCGGCGTCACTGCGCTCGCCGCCGTGTTCACGGCCTCCAACATGGCCATCATGCAGTTTCTGTTCACCAACACCATCATGATGATTCTGCTCATGGTGGCCGTCATCGGTCTTTCCATGTTCATCACCGCCAGAATGCACGTGCTCTCCGCAGGCACGGCCACCGGCCTGTTCCTGCTGTATTCCGTGCTCATGGGCGTGTTCCTCGGCCCGGTGCTTCTGGTGTACACCGGCTCTTCCGTGGCTCAGGCCTTCATCGTCACCGCGGGCATGTTCGGCGGCATGAGCGTGTTCGGCATGGTCACCAAGCGCGATCTTTCCGGCATGGGCAGCTTCATGATCATGGGCCTGTGGGGCATCCTGCTCGCCAGCCTCGTGAACGCCTTCATCGGCAATTCCGCCGTTGATCTCACCATCAGCGTGCTCGGCGTCATCATCTTCACCGGCCTCACCGCCTTCGACACGCAGAAGCTCCGCATGATGGGCGAAAGCGCTCCCGTGGACGACAGCCTTGCCATGCGCCGCGGCGCGCTGCTCGGCGCGCTCACCCTATACCTCGACTTCATCAACATGTTCCTCATGCTGCTCCGCCTTCTCGGCAACCGCAACAGCTGACGCTTCCGGAAGGCCGCGGCTGAACGTCGCGGCCTTCCTCTTCTCTTTTTTCTCAGGCCGGCTTTTTGCCGGCCGTTCGCGTGTAATCCATCGATTTTCAACAGCAGAGGGGCTCCCGGCAGGAGACGCGTGCGCCTCACCGTTCTGAAAGCCCCCTGCCAAAGAGTACGGCGTCAAAGGCATCCTCTCTGCCCCATGCTCAGGGGCGGACAAGTCCTTCGGGCCGACTGCGCCAGGCCCGCGCACTTCCGCGACGAAGCGTAAAAGACCGTCCATATCTGATTCGACGGACGCACGGCACAAGAGCGAACGCTTCTCTGCGGCGACTGAATAAAAACTCCGGGTGCGGCCATCGTGAGCTGAAAACGACCTGCGCCCCATCATCTTCTTCAAGCTGGAACGCACGGATGAAGTGGCCGTCATCAACGGCACGCCCGTCCGGCACGAACAACCCGCATCCCGACGGATGCCTGCCGACGGAATCCGTCCGGCATGAACGTCTTTCCGCCCGGTGCCGCCATGGCAGAACGCCACCCCCTGCAAAACATTCTCGCGCCGATTCTGCTGCCCCTCTCCCTGCTCTACGGCTTCGGCGGCAGTCTCCGCCGCCGCATGGCGCGACTCGGACGACTCCGTCAGTGGAAGCCGCCCCGGCCCTGCGCGTCCGTGGGAAACATTTCCTGGGGCGGCACGGGCAAAACGCCGGTCACGGACTGGCTGCTCGATCACGCCTCGCGTCACGGCCTTCGGGCTGCCGTGCTCACGCGCGGCTACGGTGCGCATCCCTCTTCCCTGCCGCTGCGGGCGGCTCCCGGCGTGCCCCCCGCCGAATGCGGCGACGAACCGCTCATGCTGGCCACGCGCCATCCCGACGCCGTGGTCATGGTCGATCCCGACCGCAACCGCGCGGGAGCGCGCGTGGAATCCGAATTCTCTCCCGACTTCTACCTGCTCGACGACGGCTTTCAGCACCTTTCCACGGGGCGCGATCTCGATCTCGTGCTTCTCGACAAGGACGACGTGCGCCTCTCCCCCGCTCCGGGACGCCCCCCCTCCAACTGGAACCGCGTCATTCCCGCGGGAAGCTGGCGCGAGCCGGAATCCGGCCTGATCGACGCCGGGGCCTTTCTCATCAAGGCCGAACCGGAAGAATGGCCCGAACTTGTTCCGGCGCTGAAACGGCGTCTCCAGAAGTATCCCCGCCCGGTCTTCGCCTTCCGCATGGAGCCTGCAGGCCTTCGCCCCCTGAACGCGGACGCCGCGCCGCTTTCCGACGCCTCCGCCGTGCCCGGCGCCTACGTCTTTGCCTGCGGCATCGGCGATCCTTCCCAGGCGCTGCACACGGTTTCCGCCTTTCTCGGCAAAAGCCCGGAACGCATGCTGACCTTCCCCGATCATCACGACTTTTCCGGGGAGAAAGCCCGCCTCGAAGCCCTGCACCTGCCCGTCGTCTGCACCGCCAAGGACGCCGTCAAGCTGCGCCCGCTCGTGCTTTCCGTCCCCTGCTTTTCTCTGGAAGTCTCGGCCCGGTTCTTCGCCTCCCTGAGCGCCGATGATCTGACCGGCGACTGTTCCGTGCCCGGGCCGGATTTTGAAACCTGGTGGAGCGCCTGGCTGCGCGAACACCTCGACTGAACGCGCCCTTTTGCGGCGCATCATTGCGGCATTCCTGAAATGCCTCTGGAAATATCATGAAAAAACAAGAAGATTTCGACGAACAGCTTTTGTTCGACATTCTCGAAAAAGCCGGACGCCCCCTGCGTCTCGACGACATTCTCCGCATCGGAGCCTTTTCCCGCAAGCTCAAGCGGGACATTCTGGAAGCTCTGCACGATCTGGCCCGCAACGGCGAAATCGTCCGCCTGGAAGGCGGAAGCTGGGTCATGGCCGACGCGCTCAAACGACGCCGCGGCATTCTTGCCACGCAGCGTTCCGGCGCGGCCTTCGTGACGCCCGAAGACGCCGAGGCCCGGTCCGGACAGGACATCTACATTGCGCCCGACGACGTGGGCGACGCCTGGAACGGCGATCTGGTTGACGTCATGCTTCTGCCCCGCAAGCGCGGAGCCTTCAAAAAGCAGGAAGGGCGCGTCATTGCCGTGGTGCGCCGCAGTCAGACCGACGTGGTGGCGCGCGTGCTGCGCAAGGGAAAGGCCGAAGGCACGGTGTTCTGCCGTCCTGCGGATTCGCGCCTGACCTTCGACGTGCTGGCCGACGTGTCCGCGCTGGAAAAGACGCCCGAAGAAGGCGAACTGCTCCGCGTGACCGTGGCGGACAAGCTGGAAGAGCACGGCGAACGACATCTCTGGTCGGGGCGGGCCGTGGCCGATCTCGGCATGGAAAACGACGCCGCCGTGCAGGAGCGCTTCACCAAGCTGAACAACGGCATTCCCACGGAATTTCCCGACAATGTGGTGGCCGAAGCGGAAGCGGCGGCCGCCGCGCCGTGGAGCGACAAGGCCTCTCTTGAAGATCTGCGCGGGGAAATGCTGGTCACCATCGACGGCGAGGACGCCCGCGACTTCGACGACGCCGTGTGCGCCTGCCGCACGGCGGAGGGCTGGCGTCTTCTCGTGGCCATTGCGGACGTCTCCCACTACGTGCGCCCGAGAACGGCGCTGGACAAGGAAGCGCGCGACCGCGGCAATTCGTACTATTTTCCCATGTCCGTGGAACCCATGCTGCCGGAATCGCTGTGCAACGGCGTGTGCAGTCTGCGTCCAAACGAGGAGCGCCGCTGCATGGCCGTGGACATGCGCCTCGATGAAAACGGCAATCTGACGGATTCCCGTTTCTGCAACGGCCTCATGATTTCCCGCGCCCGCCTGACCTACCGCGAAGTGCAGGCCGCGCTGGACGATCCGCAGGGCGAAGCCGCCGCGGGCATCGAACGCCGGGCTCCCGGCGTGACCGCCATGCTCCGGGAGGCCGCGGAACTTGCCGCCGTGCTCATGGAGCGTCGTCACCGTCAGGGCGGACTGGACTTCGACATTCCCGAAGCGGAGTTCGTGGTGGAGGAAAAGAACGGCGTTTCCTGCGTGACGGGCATCCGCAACCGGGAGCGGCTGTTCAGTCACCGGCTCATCGAGGCGTTCATGGTGCGCTCCAACGAGGCCGTGGCGGAATTTCTCACCCGGAAGAACGCGCCTCTGCTCTACCGCGTACACCCCGCGCCCGGCCCGGACAGGCTGGAGGAACTCTATCACACCCTGCGCGCCACCGACGCCGACCTGCCCCTGCCGAAGGCGGCCAAGGCCACGGTTCCCGGCTGGCTCACCCATGTGCTGGATGCGGCCGCAGGCACGGATCAGGCCTTCGTGGTGAGCCGCCTTGCCCTGCGTTCCATGATGCAGGCCCGCTACTCGCCCGAGGAAGACGGGCACTTCGGCCTCGGCTCGGCGTGCTACTGTCATTTCACCTCGCCCATACGGCGCTACGCCGACCTTGTGAACCACCGCGCCTTGCGCTATGTTCTCGGCCTCGATACGGGCGGCCCCCTGCCCGCGGGACACAAGCTGCTGGAAACCGCCGAACAGTGCAACAGCCGCGAACGCGTCGCCACCGACGCCGAGCGGGAAATCGACAGGCGCATGGGCTGCCTGCTGCTGACGGGCCGCACGGGCGAAACGTTTGAAGGCGTCATCAGCGGCGTCATGAATTTCGGCTTTTTCGTGGAGCTCGACGGCATGCCGGTGGAAGGCATGGTACGGGTGGAAACGCTGGGCCGGGACTACTACATATTTGATGAGGAAAGGCAGGAGCTTCGCAGCGAACACAGCGGCGAAGCGTTCCGCCTCGGACAGAAAGTGACCGTGAAACTGACCGGCGTACACGTCGGCCGACTGGAGATAGACTTGGAATATCAGAAGGATGAAGAAGGACGCCGTCCGTTCCGTCGCCGTGACGGAAACGCGCCCCGCAAGGACCGCTTTGAAGACAGGGAAGGCAGGGAACACCGTTCCGGCCGCCGCGCCTTTGCCGACAGAAAGGGCTTCCGTCCCCGCCGCGACGACGAGGAACTGAAGCGTCAGCGCCGTTACGCCTCCGACTCCTGGGATGAGGAAAGCCCGCGCGAAGAATCCTTCCGCGAACGCGCTCCCCGCAAGCCCTGGAACAAGGATCGCCGCCGCGAAAACGGAGACGGCGAACGCGATTTTCGCCCCGGCCGCAAGCCGTTCGGAAGAAAGCCTTCGTTCCGCAGGGACGAGGATCGCTTTGCCGACGGCGAGCAGCGCGGCGAACGCCGCTTCGACGGACGCCGTGAAGAACGTCCCTTCCGCGACGAGGAACGTTCGTTCCGCCGCGGCGATGAGGAACGCCGTTCCTTCCGTCCCCGCCGCCGCTTCCACGAGGAAGGCGAAGAGCGGGAAGAAGGCCGCTTCTTCCGCTCCGGCCGGGGCGAAGACGGCCGCAGAAACGAACGTTTCGACAAGCCCTTCGACCGCGCGCGTCGTCCCTTCCCGAAGCGCCGCGACCGCGACGACGAAGAACGCTCCTTCCATGAAGACCGTCGTTCCTTCCGTTCCCGCGACGACGAGAACCGGGAACGCCGCTTCGACGGTCGCCGCGAAGAGCGCGGATTCCGCGATCATAACTTCCGCCCCGGCAAGGGCCGCGCTCACCGCGATCATGACGGCTTCCACGGTGCGCCCGACGACTTTTTCGCCATCAAAACGGAGCCGGAAGCGCCGACGCATCGTTTCGGTCGTCGCAAAAAGTAGCTCCGGCGGCAGGCCGACCATTCGCATCCGTTATCTTCAGATCCGGGAAAGGCGCTCTTTCCCGGGTCTGGACTCATATTCAGACGCTTGACAACATTTGCCGCTCCAGATAAAAAAAATGGTTCGGCATCATGCCGCAAGTCGTATTTTCCCTGCGCCCTTCCGGCGCGGGTCATCACCTGCTTTGATATCACCCGGATCGCCCGGATAAACTTCCTGGAGGCATTTCATGGCCCGTATTACCGTTGAAGATTGCCAGCGCCGCGTAGACAACCGTTTTCTTCTCGTGCAGATGGCCATCAAGCGTGTACGTCAGTTCCGCGAAGGCTACGAACCTCTGGTTGACAGCAAAAACAAGGAAGTCGTCACGGCCCTGCGCGAAATCGCTGCGGGCAAGGTGCTGCCTGAAGACAAGCGCTTCTACACCCCCGTGGAAGGCGAAACCACGCCCGATCTTGACGACTAAGCCCTGTTGTACGGAACATTTTCATGAGCAAGCGCGATTATTATGAAATTCTGGGCGTCTCCAGAGATGCTTCGGACGACGAGATAAAGCACGCCTACCGAAAGCTGGCGCTCAAGTATCATCCCGACCACAATCCGAACAATCCCGAGGCGGAACAGAAGTTCAAGGAAGCCGCGGAAGCCTACGACGTGCTGCGCAATCCCGAACGCCGCGCCAACTATGACCGCTTCGGCACCGCCGATCCCGGCATGGGCGGCTCCTCGTTCAACAGCGCCGAGGACATCTTCGCGCAGTTCGGCGACGTGTTCGGCGATCTGTTCGGCTTCGGCGGCGGTTCCCGCTCCCGCGGGCCCCGTCCCCAGCAGGGCGATGATCTGCGCTACAACATGACCATCTCTTTCCGCGAAGCCGCCAAGGGCACGGAAAAGGCCATCAAGATTCCCCGCCACGTCACCTGCCCCGAGTGCAACGGCTCCGGCGCGGCCAAAGGCTCTTCGCGCGAAACCTGCAAAAAGTGCGGCGGCTCCGGTCAGGTGGCCATCCGCCAGGGCTTCATGCAGTTCGTGCAGCCCTGCCCCACGTGCCACGGCCGCGGCTTCACCATTCCCAAGCCCTGCCCCAAGTGCAAGGGCGAAGGCATTGTGGAAACCGTGCGTGAACTGTCCGTGCGCATTCCCGCCGGCGTGTACGACGGCGCGCGTCTGCGCCTGCGCGGCGAAGGCGAAATGGGCGTCCACGGCGGCCCTCCCGGCGATCTTTACGTGGTGCTCCACGTGGAGGACGACGACGTCTTCGAACGCGACGAACAGAACCTCGTGTACACCGCCACCATCACCTTCCCGCAGGCGGCGCTCGGAACCCGCATCCAGATTCCCAGCCTGAACGAAGGGGAAACGCTCGATCTCGACATTCCCAAGGGCACGCAGAACGGCAAAATATTCCAGATCCGCGGCAAGGGCCTCAAATATCCCGGCGAAAAGCGCACCGGCGACCTTCTGGTGCGCGTGGTGGTGAAAACCCCCACCAAACTTACCGCCGAACAGGAAAAGCTCCTCAGGGAATTTGAAAAGCTCACCGAAGAACAGAACAAGCCCGGCATTTTCGACAAGGTCAAAAAAGCCATGGGCATGGAATAATTCCGCTCTCAACCGGCTTTCAGAGGCCGCTTCCGCAAGGAAGCGGCCTTTTTTGCGCTCATCTTATCATACCCAACGGCGACGTTGCGTTTTAAAAAGAAAAAGGCCCGGCACGCATGGTCCGGCAAACGTCAACCACGAGCGCAACTCTCATGATTCCCTTCACTTCCTTCGACGACTTCATGGACACCGCCCGCAGCTTCCACGGCGCGGCCACTCCCGGCATGATGCTTGCCGCCTTCATGACCGAACTTGCCCTGCACTCCATGGGCAGAACCAGCAGCTTTCACGCCCTTTGCGAAACCGACCGCGACCTTCCCGACGCCGTTCAGCTGCTCACGCCCTGCACCGCGGGCAACGGACGCCTGCACGTGCTCGATCTCGGACGCTTTGCCCTCACGCTCTTCCGCACGCCCGGCGGCAAAGGCGTGCGCGTGTACCTCGACCTCGCCAAAACGGCGGGCTGGCCCCACATCCGCCGCTGGGCCCTCCAGGAACCGATGGCCGACGAGCGCTCCCTCGTGCGCCTGGAGTACGAGATACGCAAGGCCGGCATTGCCGTGCTTTCGACATCTTCGGTGCAGGTGCGCGCCGCCTTCCTGCGCGAAACGCCCCCGGAACCCATGACAGCCTGCATAAGCTGCGGCGAACCGCACCCTGCCCGCATGGGCGCGCTCTGCCCGGCCTGCGCCGGACGCTCGCCCTACGAGCCGAAACTCCCCGCCGTGATCACGCCCGGATGTGAGACTTTCTGAGTCGTGCTGCGGGCTGTTTCTCTCTTCTTCCTATTTTTACTGAATATTTTCTTCCTTGCAGCACAGCAAAATCCCCCGGAGGCTCCAGAACTAAATTGTTACAACAGGCGTTGCAGGCTTGCCGCTCAGAAAAAAATTGTCTAAAAAATTCACATGGTGCTCGCGCATCCTGCTCCGGAAAACGTTTCCGGAACGTGCCGCCCATCTCCGTTTCTTCGGAAGCCGCAGTCTGGAAGGCGCAATTTCATGAGCTGAATCAGGAATCATCATGTCCAGCCAACACCCGTTTCACGGCTTCCGCCGCATCCTCGCTCTCACCGTCACTCTCTGCCTGCTCTGCGCTTCCAGCGCTCTGGCCCGGCCCATCAACGCCAAAAGCGCCATTCTCATGGACGTGACCACCGGCCGCATTCTCTACGAACAGCGCGCCGACATGAAAATTCCCCCGGCCTCGCTCACCAAGGTCATTTCCATGTACGTGGCCATGAACGCCATCAGCAGCCGCAAGGTCGATTATCACGACAAGGTTAAAATCAGCGCCGCGGCAGCCCGCACCGGCGGTTCCCGCTTCGGGCTGCGGGCCGGAGAACGGGTGACGCTCGACAAGCTGTTCTACGGCATGGCCGTGGCTTCGGGCAACGACGCCAGCGTGGCCGTGGCCGAACACGTGGCGGGCTCCTCCTCCGCCTTTGTCTCCCGGATGAACTCGCTGGCCAGGCGTCTGGGCATGAGAAACACCCGCTTCGTCAACGTTCACGGCCTGCCCGCCAAGGGGCAGATCACCACGGCGCGGGACATGCTCAAGCTTGCCAGAGCCTATCAGTCTCACTACCCCAGAGCCCGCAAGTATCATCTGGCCCGCTCCGTCACGCATCGCGGCCGCACGGAACCCAACCACAATCCTCTCGTCGGCCACTACGCCGGTCTCGACGGACTGAAAACCGGCTGGGTCACCGCCGCAGGCTACAACATCATCGTCACGGCGCGCCAGCGCGGCCACAAGCTCATTGCCGTCATTCTCGGCGCGCCCAACACGGGCGTGCGCGCCGCGGAAGCCCGCCGCCTGCTCAACGCCGGATTCGCCGCCGTAGCCAAAAAGAAAAGCACCGCCATCGCCGAGCTCGGCGTCTCGGCCAAGCAGGCCCGGCAGCTCAAAAAATCCACCAGCTATTCCCCGCCGCGCAAGGTGCAGAAAAAGCGTCCTTCCCGGAAATCCGCCGCGGCCGCGCAGCGCCAGTCCGCACGAAAGAAGGCCTCCCGCTGACCTTCTCCCGCGCGAAATAACCGCGCCCCGCATTTCCCCCGCGCATGTGGCCAATCACGCTTCGACAGCCCGTCGGAGCGTTTTTTTTGCGCTTCCGACTTTACCTGCGGAGCCGACAAGCGACACAGGCATCCGGCCCTTCCGCCTCTCCCCGCGTCGAGCGTCCAGAAAAAGACTCCCAAAATCTCAAAAGCTTTCTGATCAAACTTCCGCGCGTTTTCCATGCACGGCCCGCCCGAACGACACTTCTCGGCAGCGACAAAAAAACGCGGAGCTCCGCAAAGAACTCCGCGTTTTTTTTTGAAGCGACTGCCGACTAGAACTTCACGTTGCGGGCCGCTTCCAGCGCCCTGGCGAAATCCTCGTCGCTGTGCGCAAAGGAAAGCATGTTGGCTTCAAAGGCCGAAGGCGCCATGAAAATGCCCTGCTCACGCATCTGCTTGTAGAAGGTCTCGAAAAGTTTCTGATCCGTGGTCTGCACGCTGGCAAAGTCCATGAGAGGCGCTTCTGTGAAGTACACGGTGAACAGCGAGGCAATGTGCGGAATCTGCACCGACACGCCCTTCTCTCTGAGTATATCCTGCAGCTCCTCCACGAACGCATGTACGCGGGCTTCCAGCGCGTCGTAATCGGAGTGCTTGAGAATGTTCAGCGTGGCCAGTCCGGCGGCCATGGCCAGCGGATTGCCCGACAGCGTGCCCGCCTGATACACCTCGCCCTCCGGTGCAATGTGACGCATGATGTCGGCCCGTCCGCCGTAGGCTCCCACGGGCAGACCGCCGCCGATGATTTTGCCGAACGTGGTCAGATCGGGCATGATGTTGAAACGACCCTGCGCGCCGCCGTAGGAAAGACGGAATCCGGTAATCACCTCGTCGAACACCAGCAGCGCGCCGTATTTCGAGCACAGCTCGCGCAGTCCGCGCAAAAATCCCGGCTGAGGCAGCATCAGCCCCATGTTGCCCGCCACGGGCTCCACAAAGAGCGCCGCAATCTGATCGGGCCAGGCCTCGAAGAGCGCCTTCACGGCGTCCAGGTCATTGTAGGGGGCAAGCAGCGTGTCGGCCACGGTGGCCGCCGGAACGCCCGGCGTGCCGGGAATCGAAAACGTGGCCACGCCGGATCCCGCGCTGGCAAGAAAAGCGTCGCCGTGACCGTGATAGCCGCCGATGAACTTGATCATCTTGTCGCGGCCAGTCACGCCGCGGGCCAGACGCAGCGCGCTCATGGTGGCTTCGGTGCCGGAATTCACCATGCGCACCATCTCCACGGAAGGCAGCGCCGAACACACTTCTTCGGCAAGGCGTACTTCATCCTCGCAGGGCGCGCCGTAGCTCGTGCCGCGCGCCGCGGCCTTGCAGATGGCTTCCGTCACGGCAGGATGGGCGTGACCTACCAGCATGGGGCCCCAGGAACCGAGAAAATCAATGACGTCGTCGCCGTCTGCCGTGGTCAGATGCGAACCTTTGGCGTCGGCGATGAACAGCGGGTCGGCATGAACGTTGCGGCACGCCCGCACGGGACTGTTTACCCCGCCGGGAATAAGCTCCTGGGCGTGGACGAAAAGATCATGGGAACGTTTGGTATGCATGGCTTGCTCCTGTTACTCTGACGGCTCCGCAAAGTACGTCATGGAAATCTTTTTCAGCTCTTTGAGGCTCTCCAGAATTTCGTATTTTTCCAGAGAGGTGGTGCGACGCAGCTCTTCGACCACATCGAGACATTCCTGTTCGCTCTTGCCGTGAATCATGGTGTAAAACGTGTACGGCCACGCCGGATACGGGCTCGGACGATAGTAGCAGTGCGATATGCGCGGATGTTCCGCCGCCTTTCTGCCCACCTCGTCCACTTCGTCCGGGGAGACCATCCACGCCACCATGGCGTTATGCGTCCAGCCCGTGCGCTGATGCTTGATGCTCGCGCCGAAACGACGGATGGCTCCCGACTCCTTGAGGCGGGACAAAAGCGCAATCACTTCCTCTTCCGTGGCGCCGACGGCGGCCGCCATATCCGCATAGGGAGTGAGCGAATCGGGTATGCTCTTCTGAGCGATGCGAAGAATGGCCTGTTCCTTTTCCGTAAATTCCATGGCAAGCCCCGTTGTGGTGAAGAAATTCGACGGGAAGTATAGCCGCACCGCGCACCGGAAGCAAGAGACCACGCTCACATGCTCCGGCAAAGTCCGGCTTGTGCGACGGGCCGCCGTTCCGACTCCCGTACCGTATGGGAAATCCCGCATGCCGGAGCTCGAAGCGCTGCTCGCCCGCTCCGCCCCGCCCGTGGGGGGGGACTTTTGCCTGCCCGAGGAACAAACGCAAAACGGGCACAGACGGTCATCCGACCAGTCTGCGCCCGTCTGCGGAGTGCGCCTACAAGAAGCGGGAACCGCTCCGACCCCCCGAAGCGATTCCCGCATTGGTTTGCATGGACACTCTCCATGCAGATCCCGTCTTCCTTCTTACGGAAGCATCCAGCTCAGGAAGCCGGCCTGGAAGTAGGCCAGCACGCAGAGAATAAGCGTAAGCGCGATGCTGTGTCCCAGAGCGAAACGGAAAAGATTGCCTTCCTGACCGACCATGTTGGTCGCCGAGGTGGCCACGCTGATGGACTGGGGAGAGATCATCTTGCCGGTCACGCCGCCCACGGCGTTGGAGGCCACGGCCAGTTCAGGCGGAATGCCGACGGCAGTAGCGGTGGTGTGCTGCATGCTGCAGAACAGCGCGTTGGACGAAGTGTCGGAACCGGTGAGGAACACGCCCAGCCAGCCGATGAGGGGAGCAAAGAAGGGGAAGAAGCTGCCGGTCTTGGTGAAGGCGAGGCCGAGGGTGGAGCTCATGCCGGCGTAGTTCATGAGGAAGGCCAGACCGAGCACGCTGGCGATGGTGAGAATGGGGAAGCGCAGCTGATGCAGGGTGGTGAAGAAGCACTTCACGGCCTTGGCGTAGGAATAACCGGGCATGAGAGGCACGGCGATGAAGCCGGAAAGCAGGATGGCGGTACCGCCGGCAGACACCCAGCCGAAGGTGAACACGGCCGCGTAGGGAGATTCGGTGGCCACGATGGGAGCGGCGCGATTGACCATGCCGTCAAGCAGCGGCCAGGCGAAGCTGGGAGCGGAAATGCTGTTCAGGATGCTCTTGAACTGAGGCAGGCCCCACAGGAAGACCATGACGGCCAGAATGAGATAGGGGCCCCAGGCGCGGAGCACGACCTTGCCGGAATATCCGGGACCGTCGGTGCTGATGGCGGGATCTTCGGCAAAGCGGAAAATGGAGCTGGGCTTCCAGTAGCGGAGCAGCACGAGCAGGCCCACGATGGTGGCGATGGCGGACATGATGTCGGGCAGGGTCGGGCCGTGGAAGTTGGCGAACACGAACTGCGCGCCGGCAAAGCAGACGCCGGCCACGAGGATGGCGGGCAGAATTTCCATGGAGCGACGGAAGCCGCACATGACGATGCTCAGCCAGAACGGAATGATGATGGCAAGCAGAGGAAGCTGACGAGCCGCCACCTGGCTGATGAGGTTGGGATCCATGCCGGACACGCTGGCGGCAGTGAGCACGGGCGCGCCGATGGCGCCGAAGGCCACGGGAGCGGTGTTGGCGATGAGGCAGAGACCGGCGCCGTAGATGGGATTGAAGCCCAGGCCGGCGAGCATGGCCGCGGTGATGGCCACGGGAGTGCCGAAGCCGGCGGTGCCTTCCAGGAAGGAGCCGAAGGCAAAGGCGATGAAGATGGTCTGCAGGCGACGGTCGGGCGTCACACGGGCCAGAGAATCCTTGATGATTTCAAATTCACCGGATTCCACGGTCATGTTGTACACCCAGACCGCGGTGATCACGATCCAGATGATGGGGAACAGACCGTTGGCAATACCGAGTCCGACGGAGCTGATGGCCGTCACTATGGGCATGCGCCATATAAGGATGGCGATGACAAAAGCGGAAGCGAGTCCGGCCAGCGCAGCAATGTGTCCCTTGGCACGTTTAATGGCCAGCATATAAAGCAGAATGACAAGCGGAATGGCCGCAATACATGCCGAAACTACTTCACTGACGACTGGATCATAGACTTGGGTCCACGCCATACTATTCCCCCATGAATTAAAATGATCATCACAGCAGATGCTCTTTAAAAAAAGTATCTGAATAAGCCTATGATGATAGGATTATAAAAAATAAAAAATCTTCGCAAGTATCCGGGACAAGCGTAAAAAGAAACAACATTTATTGAAATTTTAATAACTTTTTTCCCGGAAAAATAAAAAGTATATCTTTATAACTCATTGTTATCATTTATATTAAAAAAATACTTCACAAAAATGATCTTTTCGTGCGCTCCTGAGTGCGTTACTTTGAACAAACATAAAAAAATGTATCAGCACAATATGTTATCGACTGTTTGTGTGCTCAATCCTATATTGTGATTTATTTCTTTATACAACTGTCCTGCCACAGTTTCTCATGCTGAACGACAAAATTATCAAAAAAAATTTTGCTTTCTCTGCGTTGCCTGCCTCTTCCTCCGCATTAAATCAGTGTGAAATTTCTTTTCCTCAAGAGTCAGAGCAAAAATATTCTGCGTTTCTCCCGAGCGTTCACAAGCCTGAGCAGGGCATGCCCCAAAAATATCTCGCGCATTGAACGATGAGGTCGTGTTCCATAGTTCCGTGCCGCATTCCCGGAGTCAGAATGTTGCGGTCGCCTGGACAGCCGTTGCAGCAAAAAATATGTCGGCGAGCCCTCGTGCCCTGTCCCGGACAAGAGCCTCGGCATCAAAAAAAGCAATCGGGAACAAAACTCCGGCATTGCAGGA
>NZ_DBMAHT010000018.1:0-28079 GCF_057866825.1 Mailhella sp. | reverse complement strand
AACGGCACCCGTCGCGTCGAACCTGAATACTGATCCTCCGCAGGATCCATATTTATCCTTTTCCGTAACACCATCTACTCTGGGAGGACCAGATGCTTGATCCGAAACAGTGCGTTCTTTTCAGCGGCGGCGCTGCCGGTGCTGAACAGTTCTTTGGAGCTCAGGCCGAAGCCTGGGGCATCGAAGAGGTCAACTACAGCTTTGAAGGCCATCAGATAGAGCGCACGCGCGGCGTTCGCGTGCTCACTCAGGACGAACTGGCGCTCAAGGACGTCAGCATGACCTATGTTTCCCGCCTCATGGGCCGCGAATACACCCGCGCTCCGCTGTTCCGCAAAGTCCTCCAGTCCATCTGCTGGCAGGTCAGCAGCGGCAGCGAAGTGCTCGTCGTCGGTGAAATTCAGGAAGACAAGACCGTCAAGGGCGGCACCGGCTGGGGCGCGGAATTCGCCAAGCTGTGCAACAAGCCCCTGCTCGTCTTCGATCAGAAGAAGGACGCCTGGTTCCGCTGGATCAACGATGAATGGGTGAAGAAGGACGATCCCATCATCAAGCATTCGCGCTTCACCGCCACCGGCACCCGCTTCCTGGAAGCCAACGGCCGCCGGGCCATCGTGGAGCTCTACGCCCGCTCCTTCAACCGCTAGTCCTTCCGGCCTCGTCTTCGGGCCGTCCGCGTCGCGGACGAAACGTTCCGAAGCGCCTTTTCGTTTCACGCGCAGTCCGCTCTTCCGCCCCATCGCGGAAGAGCGGACTTGCTGGTTACGGACATTGCGCCATCAGAACGCCAGGCGCTCCCCCTTCGCTGCCGCACGGTGCCGCAGGCGGACAGACGGGAGAGCTCCTGCGCCACGCCCGGCTTCCTCCCGCGCCGCGAAAGCGTCAGTTTCGGCCGAAACGTTCGGGGGGCCGACGGGCGCTTGCCCGCGGCTGCGAAAGACGCCTCTCATCGGTGTTTCCGCCGCGCCGACGCCTTTGCCGGAAAACGTCCGTCCTCCTTTCACACCCGCCTGAAACATTTGCCCCGCAGCGCGCCCGACCGTCAGTTTTCATGATGCATCTTCACCTCTCCTTCATGCCCAGGGAATGCACCGGCTCCTGCGCGGGAACCGGCGCAGGTCTTGCCGCCCATCTTCTGTGGGGCGTCGCCGTGCTGTTCTGGCCGCTGCTCGGCTCCCTGAATCCCATTTCCATCATGGCCCACCGCATGATCTGGACCGTGATCTTTCTCGGCGCCGTGCTGGCCTTCACCCGTCAGTTCCCGGCCGTGCGCGCCGCCTTTGAAAGCAGGCGCACGCTGCTCTCCCTCTTTCTTGCCGCAGCGCTGCTCGGCCTGAACTGGAGCGTCTATCTTCTCGCCGTCACCACCGGGCGCATCGTGGAATCCTCTCTGGGCTACTTCATCACTCCCCTGCTCAACGTGCTCATGGGGCAACTACTGCTCGGCGAAAAACTTTCCCGCGCGCAGGGAGCCGCCGTCGCCCTGGCCGTCGTGGGCGTGTCGGCAAGCGTTATCGCTTACGGCCACATCCCGTGGATAGGCCTCACCCTCGCCTTTTCCTTCGCCTTTTACGGCTACGTGCAGAAAACCCTGCGCATGCCCTCCGCGCCCAGCCTCTTCGTGCAGGCGCTCATGCTCATGCCCCTCTCCCTGCTCTGGCTCGGCTTCACGGAACCGGGCTTCGGCATCGTCGGCTACGGCCCCCTGCGTCCGGTTCTGCTCGCCTGCACCATCGCCTTCACCGGTCTGCCGCTGCTCATGTTCGGCTACGCGGCCCGCCGCGTCACCCTCGCCACCATAGGCATTCTGCAGTACGTCAGCCCGTCCATTTCCTTTCTGCTGGCCATCACCGTGCTCGGAGAAAGCATGAAGCCCTCCGACATGATCTCCTTCCCCGTCATCTGGCTGGCCCTTGTCATCTACACCTGGGACGCGCTACACCATCTGCGCAGCTTCAAGGAGAAAGCATGAACGCTCCCCACAGAAATCACACCCGGCAGCTTCGGCTCGGCAACGTGCTCATCGGCGGCGGCGCGCCCGTCGTGGTGCAGAGCATGACCAACACCGACACGCGCGACGCCACCGCCACGCTGGAACAGATACAAAAGCTCTGCGACGCAGGATGCGAAGTGGTGCGCCTCGCCGTGCCCGACGAAAAGGCCGCCTCCGCCCTGAAAACCATTGCCGACCGCTCTCCCGTGCCCCTTGTGGCCGACATTCACTTCGACTACCGCCTCGCCCTCGCCGCGCTCGACGCAGGCCTCAAGGGGCTGCGCATCAATCCCGGCAACATCGGCGGCGAAGGCCCGGTGGACAATCTGGCCGCGGCCGCCAAGGCCAACGGCGCGGTGATCCGCGTGGGCGTGAACAGCGGCTCCGTGGAGAAGGATCTGCTGGAGCGCTTCGGCGGCCCCACGCCCGAGGCGCTGGTGGAAAGCGCGCTCTCCCACGTGCGCATGCTGGAGAAGCGCGGCTTCTACGACATCAAGGTTTCGCTCAAGTCCTCCTCGGTGACGGACACCATTGCCGCCTACCGTCTCATGGCCGAACGGGCGGATTATCCGCTGCATCTCGGCGTCACCGAGGCGGGCACGCCCATGCGCGGAACCGTAAAATCCGCCGTGGGTCTCGGCCTTTTGCTTTTTGAGGGCATCGGCGATACCATACGCGTCTCCCTCACGGCCGATCCGGTTCGGGAAGTGGCCGTGGCCTGGGAAATTCTGCGCGCCGTGGGCCTTCGCAGCCGCGGCCCGGAAATCGTTTCCTGCCCCACCTGCGGCCGCACGGAAATCGACCTCATCGGCATGGCCGAAAAGGTGGAGGAATACGTGCAGTCCCATCCCGCGGCCGCCGCGAGCCGTCTCAAGATCGCGGTCATGGGATGCGTGGTCAACGGCCCGGGAGAAGCCCGCGAAGCCGACATCGGTCTGGCGGGCGGGCGCGACAAGGGCGTCATATTCCGCAAGGGAAAGGTGCTGCGTTCCGTGAACGGTCAGGACGCTCTGCTTGCGGCTTTTCTTGAAGAACTCGACAAACTTCTTACCCAAAGCAACTGAAGGATCCTCTATGCGCTGGAGCCGTTACTACATCCCCACCCTGAAGGAAGCCCCCGCCGACGCCGAAGTCATCAGCCACAAGCTGCTGGTGCGCGCGGGCATGATTCGCAAGCTCACGAGCGGCATCTACACCTGGCTGCCTCTCGGCCTCCGCACGCTGGAAAAGGCCAAGGACATCGTGCGCCGCGAAATGAACGCCGCCGGAGCCATTGAAGTGCTGCTTCCCATGGTGCAGCCCGCCGAACTGTGGCAGGAATCCGGCCGCTGGAAGAAGTACGGCAAGGAACTGCTGCGCTTCCAGGACAGGCACGACCGCGACTACTGCCTCGGCCCCACCCATGAAGAGGTCATGACCGATCTTCTGCGCGGCGAAGTGAAGTCCTATCGTCAGCTGCCCCTGAACCTGTATCAGATTCAGACCAAGTTCCGCGACGAAGTGCGTCCCCGCTTCGGCCTCATGCGCGGCCGCGAATTTCTTATGAAGGACGGCTACTCCTTCGACGTGGACGACGAAGGCGCGAACAGAAGCTACGCTTCCATGAAGGAAGCCTATCACAAGATCTTCAGCAGCATGGGCCTCGATTTCCGCCCCGTGGAAGCAGACTCCGGCGCCATCGGCGGCAATTTCTCCCATGAGTTCATGGTGCTCGCCGAAACCGGCGAAGACGCCATTGCCGCCTGCACCAACTGGCCGGACTGCACCTGGGCCGCAAACGTGGAACGCGCACCCATCAGCACCACCTTCACGCAGGATGAAACGCCCTGCCCCGCCATGGAAGAGGTGGCCACGCCCGGCCAGCACACCATTGAGGAAGTGTGCGCCTTCCTCGGCGTTTCCGCCGACAAGCTCGTCAAGACGCTGCTCTTCATGGCCGACGGCAAGCCCGTGGCCGTGCTGCTGCGCGGCGACCGCGAACTCAACGAAATCAAGCTCGCCCACCTCATCGACGCCGACGACATTCAGTTCGCCACGCCCGAACAGGTGCAGGCCATGACCGGAGCTCCCGTGGGCTTTGCCGGCCCCGCCGGACTCAAGGGCGTGGACAAGATCTACGCCGACAAGGAACTCATGGCCTCCAACGACTGGATTGCCGGAGCCAACAAGGCCGACGCGCACGTGCGTCACCTGAGCCTCGTGCGCGACGTGACCCTGCCCATCGAATGGGCGGATCTGCGCAACGCCGTGGCCGGCGATCCCTGCCCCTGCTGCGGCCGTCCGCTGGAAATCAAGCGCGGCATCGAAGTGGGCCACATCTTCAAGCTCGGCACCAAGTACAGCGAAGCGCTGCACGCCGTGTTCCTTGACGAAAACGGCAAGGAAAGACTCATGATCATGGGCTGCTACGGCATCGGCGTGTCCCGCGTGGTGGCCGCCTGCATCGAACAGAACTTCGACGAGCACGGCATCATGTTCCCGCCGCAGCTTGCGCCCTTCGACGCGCACATCGTGTGCCTTGATCCCAAGAACGCCGACGTGGCCGCCAAGTGCGACGCCATCGACGCCTATCTCACCTCCCTCGGCATGGAAACCCTGTACGACGACCGCGAAGAACGCCCGGGCGTGAAGTTCAAGGACGCCGACCTCATCGGCATTCCCATGCAGATCACCGTGGGCGGCAAGGGCCTTGCGCAGGGCGTGGTGGAAGTGAAGAACCGCCGCACCGGCGAAAAGTCCACCCTTCCCGCCGACAGCTTCGAGCAGGCCTTCCCCGCGTGGCGGCAGTCCGTGCTGGACAGCTGGAAGCGCTGACGAGACGAGCCGCCCGGATCTTCGGTTCCGGGCGGCCTTTTTTCTCCGCGCAGAGCGCGCAAACACGGAAGACGCGCTGACGCTCCGCGCCGGGCCGGACGGCGCATCGGACACCGGACCGGACGCCGAAACTTTTACGCGTTCGCCGCGCCGGACGCAGGATGAACAGGAGACGTGCGGACGCGTTTCTGAGGGCGCGCTCATGTTCGCAGGCCGCGCCCGCCTATGCGCAGGTGGCGCGAAGGGTGCGCGCAGGTGGGGGAGAGCGACGCGGCAAGCGCGCTGCGCCGTTCAGGCGCGTTTGCGGCAGAAGCGCCCTTTTCCGGTCACAAATCACGGCAAATGTTGTCCGCTCCCGGAGGCTATCGACATGGATGCCATTCTCAGCGTGCGGCAGGTCACGGAACGACTGCGTCAGACCGTGGAAAGCCGCTTCCCGTACGTGTGGGTTCAGGGAGAAGTGACCAACCTTTCCCGTCCTTCGTCGGGACACGTCTATTTTTCCCTGAAGGAAGACGACGCGCTCTTAAACTGCGTATGGTTCAGAAGGCAGCAGAAGGACGAGGCCTTTGATCCGCTCACCGGCGAGGTGTGGGAAGACGGGCCGCGCCCCAGTCTCGCCCGCACCATGGAGAACGGACAGACCCTCGTGTGCGCCGGTCGCCTCACCGTGTACGGCGCGCGCGGTCAGTATCAGATGATCGTCGATCTGGCGCAGGCCGCCGGACTCGGCCTGTGGCATCAGGAATTTGAAGCGCTCAAGCGCAGGCTGGCCGCCGAAGGCCTGTTCGACGCGGCAAGAAAGCGCCCCCTGCCCCGCGAACCACGCCGCGTGGCCGTGATCACCGCGCCGAGCGGAGCCGCCATCCGCGACTTCATCCGCATCAGCTCGACCCGCGGTCTCGGCGCGGAAATCCGCATTCATCCCGTGCCCGTGCAGGGCGAAGACGCGCCGCCGCGCATCGTGGAGGCTCTCGAAGAGGTGGGACGCGAAGGCTGGGCCGAAGTGGCGGTGCTCATCCGCGGCGGCGGCTCGGTGCAGGATCTGTGGGCCTTCAACGACGAGCGCGTGGCCCGCGCCGTGTACCGCTGTCCCATTCCCGTGCTCACGGGCATCGGGCATGAAATCGATCACAGCATCACCGACTTCACGGCCGACTACGCCGCAGCCACGCCCAGCCACACGGCACAGATTCTCTGGCAGGAGAGGCACGTGCTGGCCCAGCATGTGGACGGCCTGGAAACGGCCCTGCAAAACGCCCTCGACCGCCGGCTGGACGATCTTTCCCTGCGTCTGCGGCACGCGGCCCGGGCGCTTGGTCTGCTCTCGCCCCGGGAGCGCATGCGCGCGCAGGCGGAACGGCTCGACGACGCGACAAGACGTATGAAGGCGGGCCTGAACGCCCTGCTGGAAAAGCGCGCCCGCACGCTGGAAACGCTTTTATCAGGTCTGCGCGATCAGAAAGGACGCCTCGACGCGCGCGAAGCGGAGCTCGAACACCTGGCCCTGCGCCTGCGCGGGGCCGGAGAAGCGCGCCTTCAGCGCGCGCAGGCGCAGGCGGAACGCGCGCAGGCCGCGCTTTTACCCCTCGGCCGCATGATCGGCCTTGCCGAAGAGCGCAGCCTCACCCGTCTGGAGCTCCGTCTGCAGGCGCTTGATCCCTTCGAGCCGCTGCGCCGGGGCTACGCCGTGGCCTTCGACGAAGAAGGCCGCATTCTCCGTTCCGTGTCGGACACCGCGCCCGGCCGCATGTTTTCCGTCACCCTTGCCGACGGCCGCGTCGTCGGCTCCGTCACCGCCGTCACGCCCGAGCCGCCGGACAAAAACTCCCGGTCGTGACCTCCGCAACCTTCGTCAGAGACTCGCTCATGAAACGCCTTGTTCTTCTTGCCGCGATGATTCTTTCCCTTGCCGGATTCGCGCAGGCCGCGGAATTTTCCGTGCCTGCAAAGGTCAGTCAGGGACACGCCTTTCCGGTTTCCGTTGCCGACGCCGCGCCCTTTGAAGCCGTGTTTTCCTGGCGCGGCGAACAGTTCCGCGTGCCCGCCACGCAGGAGGGCGCGCTCTGGAAGGCGGAACTTCTTCTCGCCATGCCCATAGACGCCAAAGGACGCCATACCGTTTCCCTGCGCGTGAACGGCGAAAAGCGCGACTTTTCCGTAACGGCCGCGGCCGTGCCGTGGCCGAAAAGCATTCTGAAGGTGGCTCCCAAATACGTCGAGCCGCCGCGCGAGGTGCAGGAACAGATTGCCCGCGACGCGGCGAGCAGCCGCAAGGCGCTTGCCTCGCGCACGGAAAAAACCTGGACGCTGCCCCTGAAAAAACCGGTGCCCGGCGGCGTGACCAGTCCGTTCGGCGGCCGCCGCGTGTTCAACGGCAAGCCCCGCGCCCCGCACAAGGGCACGGACATGCGCAGCCCGGAAGGCGCAAGCGTGCTCGCCGTGGCCGACGGCACCGTGCTGCTCGCCGAACCGCAGTATTTCGGCGGAAACACCGTGTACATCGATCACGGTCAGGGCGTGATAAGCACCTATGCCCACCTTTCCGCCTTTGACGTTTCGCCCGGACAAAGCGTAAGAAGAGGACAGGTCATAGGACGTTCCGGCTCCACGGGCCGCGTGACCGGGCCGCATCTGCATCTCGGTTTTCTGGTGCAGGGCGTGGCCGTGGACGCCATGCCGCTGTTTCAGGATCCGCCCTCGCTCGTCGGCGGCCCCACCCGCAGCATTTTCGATTCCGCCCCCAAGGCCAAGAACCGGAGTTCCCGATGAAGAAAAAAGAACCCACCTTTGAAGAACGTCTGGCGCGTCTTCAGGCCATTGTGACCACGCTGGAAGCGGGCAACAGTCCGCTGGAGGAGAGCGTGGCCCTGTACAAGGAAGGACTCGCCCATGCCGCCGCCTGCCGCGAACAGCTCGAAAAGGCCCGGCACGACATACGCCTCTGCACCGAAGCGGGCACCGAGCCCTTCGACGCCGGCAGTCAGGAAGACGACGAATAACCCGGACCGCAATCCGGCGGCCCCTTCCCGGGGCGGCACATCACAAGGGGGACATATGCCCGCAGATCTTCGCGGCAGAGTGGAACAGTATCTCTCCGCCTCTTTTCTCGACAAGGAAATACCTTCCCGGCTTTCCGACGCCATGCGCTACAGCCTGCTTGCCGGAGGCAAGAGACTGCGTCCCATGCTCTGCCTGGCCGTGGCCCGAGCCTGCGCCAAAGACAGAGCCGAAGACATCACCGAGGCCCTGCTGCCCTTTGCCGCAGGACTTGAAATGATTCACACCTACTCGCTCATTCACGACGATCTGCCCGCCATGGACGACGACGATCTGCGCCGTGGGCATCCCACCTGCCACAAGGCCTTCGACGAAGCCACGGCCATTCTCGCGGGCGACGCCCTGCTCACCAACGCCTTCAGCCACATGGCGCGCGCCCACGCGCCCGCCGACGTGCTGCTCGAAGCCCTGCGCCTCACCGCCGACGCCGCCGGAGCCGCGGGCATGGCGGGCGGTCAGATGCTCGATCTGGAAGGCGAAGGAAAAAAACTTTCTCTGGAAGAACTGCGCATTCTCAACGAAAAGAAAACAGGAGCCCTGTTGCTGAACGCCTGTGAATGCGGCGCCGTTCTTGCCCAGGCCTCGCCCGAACAGCGACATGCGGCGCGCTGTTACGGCAGTGAATTGGGCATTGCGTTTCAGATTACCGATGATATACTTGACGTCGTCGGTGATGAGGCCACGGTAGGAAAAGAAGTGCGTCACGACGCGGAAAGCGACAAAGCCACCTGGCCGTCCCTCGTCGGTCTGGAAGAGGCCCGCCGCCTGGCCCGCGTTCACTGCGAGGCCGCCGAAAAGGCGCTGGGCGATCTGTTCTCCGGCCCCGACGCCGACTTTCTCCGCGAAACCGCACGCAAACTTGTCAACCGCACGCACTAGCCGCCTCAAGGATTCCCATGACCGACACGTCTCTGCTCTCCAGCCTGCATCTGCCCGAAGACATTCCCGGGCTTTCCCTTTCCCAAAAGCAGGAACTGGCGCAGGAACTGCGGAACACCATCATCCGCGTGGTCACGAACAACGGCGGTCATCTGGCTCCCTCGCTGGGCGTGGTGGAACTCACCATTGCCCTGCTCTCCTGCTTTGATCCCGCCCGCGATCCCATCGTGTGGGACGTCGGGCATCAGAGCTATCCCTGGAAAATTCTCACCGGCCGCGCCGACCGCTTCGACACCCTGCGCCGCTACGGCGGTCTTTCCGGCTTTCCCAACCGCTCCGAAAGCCCCTACGACTACTTCGGCGTGGGCCACGCCTCCACGTCCATTTCCGCGGCCCTCGGCATGGCCGCGGCGCGCGATCTGCGCGGCGGCAAGGAACACGTGGTCGCCGTCATCGGCGACGGCGCGCTCTCCGGCGGCATGGCCCTCGAAGCCCTGAACCAGGCAGGCGGCATGGGCAATCGCCTCATCGTCATTCTCAACGACAACAAGATGTCCATTTCCGAGAACACGGGCGCGCTTTCCCGCTTTCTCAGCCGCAACCTCTCCCACAGCACGGTCATGCACATCAAGCAGCACGTGGCCAAGGTGCTCTCTCGCCTGCCCAAGGGCGACTCCATCGTGGACATCATCCGCAAGGGCGAGGTCAGCTTCAAGTCGTTCTTCACCCCGGGCATGCTCTTCGAGGCCTTTCAGTTCAACTACATAGGCCCCATCAACGGCCACGACATCGCCCAGCTGGAACGTCATCTCGAAGCCGCCAAGCAGCTCGACATGCCCGTGCTTCTGCACATCCGCACGCTCAAGGGCAAGGGCTACGGCCCCGCGGAAAACGATCCTTCGCACTTTCACGGCATTTCCGCCTCCGTGGCCGACGAAATCAGCGTGCCTCCCCAGCCGAACGGCTGGGAGCCCTCCGGCCCGGGATTCAGTCAGGCCTTCGGCAGCACCCTCTGCACGCTCGCGGAAAAAAATCCGCGGCTCTTCGCCATCACCGCGGCCATGCCCGACGGCACCGGCCTTCAGGAATTTCACCTCCGCTTCCCCGAACGCTTCGCCGACGTGGGCATCTGCGAGGAACACGCCGTCACCTTTGCCGCCGGCCTCGCGTCCCGGGGCTACCATCCGGTGGTAGCCATCTATTCCACGTTCATGCAGCGCGCCTACGATCAGATCATTCACGACGTGTGTCTGCAGAATCTGCCCGTCACCTTCTGCCTCGACCGCGCAGGCCTCGTGGGCGAAGACGGCCCCACCCATCACGGAGCCTTCGATCTTTCGTGGCTGCGCGTGGTGCCGAACCTCACCCTCGGCGCGCCCCGCGACGAGGCGGCCCTGAGCGCGGCCCTCACCATGGCCACAGGCATGAATCAGCCCGTGGCGCTGCGCTATCCGCGCGGCTCCGGGCGGAAGCTCGACGCCTCGAACATGAAATTTGCCGACGCCATAGTAAAAAACGTCGGCTATCCCGCGCCCGGCGAAGGACAGCTTCTGCTGCGCGGCAACACGCGCGTGACCGTGCTCGTGGCCGGACAGCGCGCCGTGCCCTGCATGGAGGCGGCCCTGCTTGTGGCGCAGAACACCGGGCTGCTGGCCTCGGTATTCGACGCCTGCTGGGTCAAGCCGCTGCCGGAAAAGCAGATTCTCGATCTCGCCGCCGAAAGCGACGCCCTGCTGCTCGTGGAGGAAAACAGCCGCATCGGCGGCTTCTCCTCCGCCGTGCTGGAACTGCTGGCCGACAACGACCGCCTCGGCCGTATGAAAATACGTCGGCTCGGCCTTCCCGACCGCTTCATTCCCCACGGCCCGGTACGCCGACTGCGCGCCGATGTGGGAATCAACGTTTCCGGCATAGCCTCGGCGTTGAAAGAGCTTTTGCCGTCGCCCGCATCCGCCCATGAAAAAACGTAGGTCCTTCTTCCCCCGCAGACGAAAGAGTCCCGGCCGCTACGGACTGGAAGCCGCCATTTTGTGCGTGCTGCTCATGGTTGCGGCCTATGTGAGCAACGCCGAATGGTCGCCGAACGCGCCGACCCCGCCCGCCAGAGCGGAAAAACAGGTGGCCGATGCCCAAAAGGCCATCTTCAACAGCATCAAGAACATCCGGGCCTCCTCCGCAGGGAAGTCCGCGCCCGTGGCCGACGAGCGGGAATACCGCCTCGTGCGCGCCTCCGACGGCGACAGCTTCGTGCTCAAGGACGGCAGCGGACGCACCCTCCGCGTGCGCCTCTACGGCATCGACGCGCCGGAAAGCCGTCAGCCCTACGGCAAGCAGTCGAAGGCCCACCTGCTCTCCCTCATTCAGGATCGCCCCCTGCGCCTGAAAACCATGTATCTGGACAACTACAAGCGCACCGTTTCCCTGGTCTATCTCGCAGACAGAAACGGCATCGACGAGCTGTCCGTCAATCAGCGGCAGGTGCAGGCCGGCATGGCCTGGGTGTACGACTACTTCTGCACGAGCGACATCTGCAAAACCTGGAAGCTCGAAGAGGCCATGGCCCGCAAAGAGCGCCTCGGCCTCTGGCAGGACAGCGATCCCACGCCGCCCTGGCAGTGGCGTCGCGAGCAGAAAAAGAAGAAAAAGTAGCTTGGCGAAAGGCAACGCGGCCCTGCCATCGCATTTTGCCGAAGCGCCTCCGAAACAAGCCTTTTCCCGCGGCTGCAAGGGGCGAGCCTCTGCGGACAGGGAGGCCGCGCGCTTCACGCTGGCAGTCCTTGCAGACCGCCTTTGCCCTGCCCCTCTCCGCCCGAACCGTGCGCCTTTGCTTTACGTCTTCCCCATGACAGCCCTGCAAACTTTCCCGCGCGCGAAATCGCGTGCAATAAAAAAAGCAGAGCCCGCAAGCCCTGCCTTTTCGGAAAGTTGTTTTCCCAAGACTCATCCTTGTCGCACTCGGCCCGGAACTTCGCGCCCCACACGGGCCGCCCCGCAGTCTGAGCAAAGCGCCTGACGCCTTCCGCCGGGCATCCGTCTTCCGCATCAATCCGCCGGGCGAGCCCCGGCCACTCGCCCCGCGTGCCCCGGCGGCATTCCACAACGCCGAGCTCGCGCCCCGGCAACTTCAAAGGCGTGAATCCCGCTCAGCGCAGGCGAAAACTCCGCAGCCCTCAGCCCTCTGCCCACGGGCGCAGCGCGCCCTTTTCCCGAACGAGGCCGGACGCCCCGCCATTCCCGCCGTCGCCAGGCTGTGACATCTTTGCAAAAAGCGCGAAACGCAAACTTCGCTTGACGCTTCTCGGCGTTCCCGTCTATTCTTTCCACATTTCCCGCGAGTACGCTTCTCGCACCGTTTTCCGCTCCGTGCGTCAACCCTCTTTGCATCGAGGCGACTGTGAACCATATTGTCATCTCTGTCATCGGACGCGACTGTCCCGGCGTGGTCTATGCCATATCCAGCGCTCTGTCCAAGGAAAAGTGCAACATCGAAGAACTGAGTCAGACCATTCTGAAAGGTCAGTTCGCCTCCATCTTCATCGTCTCCGCGCCGGAAGACGTCAGCGAGGAAGACATTCAGCGCGTGGTCAGCCTCAGCCTCGAAGCCCGCCACATGGATCTGACCGTGGCCGCCCGCACCTTCGAGACTGACACCTTCTCCAGCGGCGAGGAAACCGAACCCTTCGTCGTGACCGTCAACGGTTCCGACCGGCCGGAAATCATTGCCATGATCTCCGGCGTCTTTGCCGAGCAGAAGGTGAACATTGAAAATCTGAAGGCCATCCGCATGGATGAGGACAGCAACGAATGCGTGCTGATGTTTGAAGTGGCCCTGCCGCTTTCCATCAACCGCAACGCCTTCCGTCAGATGCTTCAGGCCAAGGCCCGCAGCGTGGGACTTACCATCAGCATCCAGCACGAAAACATCTTTGAAGCCATCCATCGCGTACCCATCGTCTAACCCGGATCACAGGTCTGCCCCATGCTCACTGAACGCGAAGTGCTCAGCACTATCAACATGCTCCGCAACGAACATCTCGATGTTCGCACCGTTACCCTCGGCATCAGCCTCTTCGACTGCGTCAGTCACGACTTCGACGTGTTCTCCTACAAGGTGCGCGCCAAAATCGCCAAATACGCCGCCCATCTCGTGGAACACTGCAACGAAGTCGGCGCGCGCTACGGCATTCCCGTGGTGAACAAGCGCATCAGCATCAGCCCCATGGCCGTGGTCGGCGCGGGATTCAACGCCGAACAGATGGTGCGCGCCTGCCAGATGCTCGACGAAGCCGCCAAGGAGGCCGGCGTCGATTTTCTGGGCGGCTTCGGCGCCCTCGTGGAAAAAGGCATGACTCCCGGCGACAGAGCCCTCATCGACTCCCTGCCCGAAGCCCTCGCCACCACCGACCGCGTGTGTTCCTCCATCAACGTGGCATCCTCCAAGGCGGGCATCAACATGGACGCCGTGGCCCTCATGGGCCGTCAGATCGTCAAAGTGGCCGACGCCACCAAGGATCGCGACGGCATAGGCTGTGCCAAGCTCGTGGTATTCGCCAACATTCCCCAGGACGTGCCCTTCATGGCCGGCGCCTATCTCGGCATCGGCGAGCCCGACGTGGTCATCAACGTGGGCGTCTCCGGCCCCGGCGTGGTGAAGAAAGCCATCGACCGCGCCAAGGAAACCCATGAAAATCTGACGCTCAGCGACGTGGCCGAAGTCATCAAGTCCACGGCCTACAAGGTGACGCGCGTGGGCGAGCTCATCGGCAAGGAAGTGGCCGGACGCATGAACATTCCCTTCGGCGTGGCCGACCTCTCCCTCGCGCCCACGCCCGCCGTGGGCGACTCCGTGGGCGAAATATTCCAGAGCGTGGGCCTCTCCTCCATCGGCGCGCCCGGCTCCACCGCCGTGCTCGCCATGCTCAACGACGCCGTGAAGAAGGGCGGCGTGTTCGCCTCCTCCCACGTGGGCGGCCTCTCCGGCGCGTTCATTCCCGTTTCCGAAGACTCCAGCATCGAAGCCGCGGCCAACAGCGGCGCGCTCACCATGGAAAAGCTCGAAGCCATGACCAGCGTGTGCTCCGTGGGCCTCGACATGATCGCCATTCCCGGCGACACTCCCGCCACCACCATTTCCGGCCTCATCGCCGACGAAATGGCCATCGGCATGATCAACACCAAGACCACCGCCGTGCGCGTCATTCCCGTGCCGGGCAAGGGCGTGGGCGAAACCGCCATTTTCGGCGGTCTGCTCGGCCAGGCCAAGATCATTCCCGTGAACACCGGCGACGCCTCCGCCTTCATCAACCTCGGCGGACGCATTCCCGCGCCCATCCACAGCCTGAAGAACTAGCTCCATCCGTCATGATAAAGAGGGGGAGGAAAACAAAACGTTTTCCTCCCCCTCTCTTTTGCGCCGGGCCTCTGTGCTGTGCGCCACGGCGGCATGACCGACGCCCTCGACGAGCTCTTTATCGATCATGTTCCCCGTCGGCCGAAAAGTCTTGCAGAACGTCATGCATCGGCATGCATCTTAAGAAGCCTGTACGCATTCCTGTACAGAATTTTTTCCTTTTCTTCGTCGGTAAAGTCATACCCGTTCAAATCATCCACTGCGTCCTTGATGCCGTAGCAGGGATACGCCGAACCGAAAATGACGCGCTCACAACTCAGCCAGCGGCATCCGTTCGCGTACATCTCCCGCCCCGGCGTCCAGGGATTGTGCATGTAAAGATCGGGAATGAGCCACACGTTGGGATGAAGCGCCGCCACATTGAAAATCTGCGGTATCCACGGATAGCAGGCATGGGCGACGACTATCTGAAGCCTCGGAAAATCGTTGGCGATTTTCTGAATGTGTACCGGGTTGCTGTATTCCAGCGTCGGCCCCTGGTACAGACTCACGGTTAGCACCACCGGCATGTCCGCCTGCTCGCACAGGGAATACACGGGATAAAACACGGCGTCGTCGGGAAGCCGCGCCGGCTCATTCCAGCCCGGTTCAAGCGCCACGCCTTTAAATCCGTAGCGGAAGCACTTTTCCAGTTCCTTGACGGCGGAAAAAATCCCGGACGAAAGATCCACCCCGCCGAACGGAACAATCATGTCGGGATACGCGTCCGCCAGCTCCTTCACGTCCTCGTTGGAAACGGACGACGCCTTGTCTGCAATGTTGCGCGCCATGACGACGCCCTTCTCCACGCCCGCGTCCCGCATTTCCTGAAAGAACAGGTCCATGGACTTCTCATGGGCCGAGGCCAGATAGGTGCCGCGCAACGCCATGGGGCCGACACTGTTGCACACCGGATTAAATATGGAAAGATTCTTGAAGCCCTTGAACGGCGGCCGGAGCCGAAAGTCAAAAATCATATGCGTTCTCTCCTGTCTGTTGCCGTAAAAATCAGGATACCAGCCGCTCGCCGAGTCTTGCCTCGGCTATCTTCCGCAAGCTCTCCATCCGTGCCTTATCGAGCTTCACGTCTCCCATGGGGTACTCTCGGCCCAGCTGATAATACTTCTGCGTGCCGAGACGATGATACGGCAGCATCTCATACGAAATGCTGCGGCCGGGCAGCGTGTCGATGAAGTCGCAGATCTCGCGGATCGTCTGCTCCGAGTCGTTGAATCCCGGAATGATCGGCGTACGCAGAAGTATCGGCAGATCCTTGAAATCGGACGATACGCGTCTGATGTTCTCAAGAATCTGCGCATTGTCTGCGCCCGTATAGCGCTTATGAAGAGAGGCGTCGGTGTGCTTGATGTCGAAGATGAGCGTGTTCAGATGCTTTGCTGCTTCATGCAGCACTTCGTAAGGAGCCTGTCCGCAGGTTTCCATGGCCACGTCCAGATAAAGACGTTCCGCCTCCCGAAGAAGCGCCGTCAGAAACTCAGGCTGGAAGCAGGGTTCCCCGCCGGAAACCGTCAATCCGCCGGAACTTCTCTGATAGAAAACGGCGTCCTTCTCCACCTCCTTCAGGGCCTCCTCCACGGTGATGCGTCGGCCGAAAATCTTGAGGGCTCCGGCATGGCACCGAGCCGTACAGGCACCGCCGCATTCCGCAAGACGGCATCTGTCTCTTGCAATCACGGGAAAACCGTCTTCAGAAAACGATATCGCCTTCTCGGGACACTTCTCCGCACAAAAGCCGCACTTGTTCTTCGTAAGACAGCGCGTGCCGTTGAAGGCAAGCTCATCCTGCGGCAGCTGCGACTCCGGATTGCTGCACCAGCGGCAGCGAAGTGAACAGCCCTTGAAAAAAATAATGGTCCGTATGCCCGGCCCGTCATGAACGCTGTATTTCTGAATATTGAAAATGTGCCCTTCAACAAGCCTGTCCTGCATAACCCTTCTCCTGAAGGGGGGCTCCCTTTTGCAGAGAGCCCCCGCTGTGTTACATTTCAGAATGTTCCGTTCTGGCAATCAGATCGTTCTGAAGATCCGGAGTCAGATCAACAAAATAGGCGCTGTAGCCCGCCACGCGAACTATGAGGCTGCGATACTTTTTGGGATCTCTCTGCGCCGCCAGCAGCGTGCCGCGATTGATGACGTTGAACTGCACGTGCCAGAGCTTGAGATCGATGAAGGAACGAATGAAGTCGATCAGACGACGGGTGCCCTGCTTGCCTTCCACCGCCTTCGGGCTGAACTTGAGGTTCAGCATGCGGGCCGCCCTGTTGATCTTGTCGCGGTTCTTGGACGCATCGTTGCTGAGCAGCACGCCCGTAGGACCGTTGACGTCGGCGCCGTGAGAAGCCGACGTACCGTCGGAAAGCGGCGTCCAGGCCTTTCTGCCGTTGGCGGAAGCAGAAACCACGCGGCCGAACGGCACATGCGCCGTCACCGGCACATAGCGAGTGTCCATGTAGATTCCGAGTTCCTTGCCGTATTTTTCAAAGAACTCCATGGTGTGACGTTCCACGGCGTGACCTATGGAGTCGGCATACGGATCGTTGTTGCCGTAGCAGGGGCAGCTCTTCAAGAGTTCCTGCACATCCTCGTAGCCCTCAAAATCGGCGTTCAGGGCTTCAAGCAGCTTGTCCATGGTCAGCGACTTGTCTTCATACACCGTCTTCTTGATCGCCGCGAGGCTGTCGATGAGCGTGCCGTAGCCGATGAAGTCCGCGAGGCCGCTTTCGTAGCCTTCAGGAATGTGTTCCGTATGAAGGTCAAGGCAGTACTTCATGCACAGATCATGCAGGCTGGAGCTCATGGGCACGGCAAAGAACTTCTGCCGCATCTTGTTGATGATGTACTGAATGTCCAGGGCTATTCTCAGATAGTTCGTCTGCTGAACCAGGAAGGCGTTCCAGAACTCCTCCCATGTCTTCAGATTTCTGGGATCTCCCGTTTCCACGCCCATGAGCTTGTCGCCGAACTTCTTCATGCGTCCGTTGTTGAGCACAAGTTCCAGTTCGGCCGGAAGATTGACGTAAAGACCGCCGGACGTGTAGGTGTCGCGATTCGGCATGCGCGTTTCCGTGCATCCGCTCACGGCATAGTCGAAAGCCTGATCGAGCGGCGCGCCCTTGGTCGTCATGATGGGAATGATTTCCTCGTCGTTGAACAGTTTGGGATATCCCGTGCCGAACTTGATAGTTTCGGCGATGTCGGCCAGGAAACGCTCGGGAGAGCGCACATGCACTCGGGCGGCAAGATCGGGATAATGCAGCGGAAATTCCCGCTTGGACTTCAGGAACAGATACGAAAGATCATTGGTGGCGTCTTCGCCGGCCTTGTTCTGTCCTCCTATGGTTACGGCTTCCCAGTGCGCATAGCCCTGATTGAAGGACGTGCCCTGTGCGGAAATATACATTTCAATGAACTGAGCCATGCCGCACCACACGCATTCCAGAAGTTCCATGGCCTGCGCGTCGGTGAGCGTTCCGTTCTCCTTGTCCTGCTTGTAGAGCGGGTACAGATACTGATCCATGCGGCCGTTGGAAATCGTCGTGCCGGTGCGCTGCTCCAGACGGGAGAACATCTGCACGAAGAACTGACTCTGAACCGCCTGATGGAACGTCTTGGCCGGATACGCCGGAACCTGACGGCAGTTTTCCGCAATGAGCAGCAGTTCGGCCTTTCGCACGGGATCCTTTTCCACGGCCGCCATCTCTTCGGCCTTTTCGGCGTGCCGTCTGGCCCAGAGCATGATGGCGTCGCTCACGATGACCACGGCTTCCAGGAACGGACGCTTTTCGTGGTAATCGGACGGGCTGTCGGGATCGAGCGCGTCGAGACGTTCCTGAGCCTCGCGACGAATATCCATAAATCCGCGGCGGATCACCTTTTCATAGTCATGCACCCACTGAAGCGAGGAACGCCAGGAGGCCGTTTCGTTGACGAGATATCGGGGCGTCGTGCCTTCCTTGTCGATGAACAGGATGTCGTGCAGTTCCTTGGGCACGGCCGCGTTGAAATTCTCGTGGTAGGTCTTTCCCTTCCAGTAGGGGCCTATTTCCTCCTTGATGACGTTCATGGTCTCGGGCGAGATGAACGCCGCGCCGCCTTCGCGTTCTCCGAGCTTGTCGAGGAACGTCTCATAGAAATCGCCTTCGATTTCCGGATAGAGAATGCCGTAGCGGCCCTTGCAGCCTATGCGTCCCGCCAGAAGCTGATAGTCGTCGATGTAAATGGTGATGTTGCTTGCGATGTTGTAGAGAGCCTTCGCCCAGCGGAGGTTCAGCGGCTGTCCTTCCGTCTCCTTCATGCTTCTGGTGAAGTACAGGGCCCGCTCTACATCGATGACGGGTTCAAGGCCGTCAAAGGTCTGAACGATTTTGGCGATTCTGGGATGATCCCTGGTAAAAACGTCTTCGCCGATGCCGAGAATGCGTTTTTCCTGACCGGACAGCGCAACGTCTTCCTGACTGGCACAGTAGGGAGTACAAGCAGAGGATTCCAGCATACCAACTCTCCTTTACAAGGTTAATGCATGAGATTGGGAAGGAACAAGGAAATGGCGGGAACAAACGTAACGAGTACCTGACACACCAGAAGCGCAAGCAGGAAAGGAACACACGCCTTTGCCAGACTTTCCACCGAAACGTCGCCGACGGAGGAGCCCACGAACAGATTGACGCCGATGGGCGGAGTGACAAAACCGATGGCCAGGTTGACCGTCATCATCACGCCGAAGTGGATGGGGTCGATGCCGAAACTGACGACGATGGGCAGCAGCAGCGGCGTGAGAATAAGGATGGCGGCAAGCGCTTCCATGAACGTGCCTATGATGAGCAGAACCACGTTCAGGATGACAAGGAGCAGGAACTTGCTGCTGGTGAATCCCATGATGAACTCGGCCAGCATTTCAGGAATGGATTCGATGGTGATGATGTTGCCGAAGATGCCGGCCATGGCAAAAATGAACAGCACGTTGCTGCCGGTCACACAGGTTTCGACGCAACAGTCGAACAGTTTTTTGAATCCTATTTCCTTATAAACGAACATGCCCACGTACATGCCGTAGAAAGCGCCGACGGCAGCCGCTTCCGTAGGCGTCATGATGCCGCCGTAAATGCCGCCGAGGATGATGACCGGAACCATCAGGGCCCACCGGGCTTCCACAAAGGCCCTGGCGCGTTCCCTGGCGCCTGCCATGGTCGTTCCACGCCAGTTGTTCTTCCTGGATATCCACCAGGCGACCAGCATCAGCGCGCCGCCGCAGAGCAGGCCCGGCATGACGCCGCCGGCAAAGAGCTTGGCAATGCTCTGCTGCGAAGAAATGCCGTAAATGAGCAGCGGATTGCTCGGGGGAATCATCACGCCGATGATGCCGGCACAGGTGACGATGGCCACGCTGAACGTTCTGCTGTATCCGCGCTCCACCATGGCCGGAATGGTGATGCATCCGATGGCCGCCACCGTGGCGGGTCCTGAACCGCTGATGGCGGCAAAGAACATGCAGGTGGCAATGGTGGCCAGGGCAAGCCCGCCGGTCTTGTTGCCCAAAAAGGCGTCGGCAAGCTTAAGAAGTCTGCTGCTCAGGCCGCCTTCGCCCATGAACACGCCCGTTGCAATGAAGAAGGGAATGGCCATGATGGCCGAGTTGTCGATGCTGGTATAGGTAATCTGCGCCACATAGTCGGAAGGAATGGTGTCGCAGGCCCATATGACGGCCAGACACGAACATGCAATGCTGACGGCAACCGGCGTGCTGAACGCCAGAAAGAACAGGAAGTACACCAGCAGCACGACGGGAGCGCTTTCCCAGTCTTCATAGAAAAAAAGAGGCGCAAGAATGGCGAAGGCCAGCACCAGACCCGTGAGAGCCGAAAGCACGCCGAATTCCCGGAGCGACTTGTAGAGCCGCTGACAAAGCCGCAGAATGACCAGTCCGAATCCGACGGGAAGAATGGAATACGGCACGGCGTAAGAAAGATGCAGGGCCGCGGAATTCTGCGGAAAACGCTGAATCATGGCAATATGGTCAAGCCCCTTGCAGACGATGACGCCGGCCAGAACAAAAAACAAAAACGTGTTGGTATTGTCTATGATGGCCTTTCCAGTCCTGTTGAACATATCATAAAATACAGTGACGCGAATATCCTTGCTGTATTTTATGATAAGAGGAACGGCAAGATACGTTATCCATACGAATACGAAACGCGAGAGTTCCTCAGTCCAGACCACAGATCCGGCGTCACCAGAAAAAATATTGATAACGATGTATCGATAGACTGTTTGAAAAAATATGGCATGAATGATAATAATAAGTCCAATAAAAAGAAAAATCTTTTCAGCATTTTCATCAAGCCATATCAACGTCCGTCTTGCACTCATATCACCCTCTGTAAAGTAGATACACAGAACAAAATCGATACATCATAGATAATCAGAACATCACAATATACGCCGTGAAAAATATCTCTTGAAGCATTTTCAAGCATTGATGATGAATGATCGACCGACCAGTTCTGTTAAGTTCACGAGTAAAGGATTGAAAAGGGTATAAGACAAGACCCTCTGAATAATCAGAGAACAATCTCCCCGTTCACGCTCATGAAGAGAATGAACGGGGAATATGTTGCCGGAGTATTATTTCAGAGCGTCCATGAACAGCGTATAGGCTTCAGGAGAAATCTTGGAACGGAACTCTTCCCACACGGGCTTGGTGAGTTCCTTAAGCCTGGCGTAGTCGGCCTCGGAGCACATGTTTATCGTCACGCCCTTTTCCTTCATTATTCCGTAGGCGTCCATATTCATCTTGGCGCTGAGCGAACGTTCATAGGCCACGGCTTCCGCCGCCGCTTCTTCAATGATCGCTCTCTGCCCGTCCGTCAGAGACTTCCAAAGGTCAAGGTTCATGACCACGACATGGCCATAGTAGTTGTGCTTGGAATCGAGAACGTACTTTGCAATATCGCCGATGTCGCCGAGCGGAGCAATGGAGGCGTTGTTGACGGCCATGGCGTCCACGGTGCCCTGCCGCATGGCGGTTACGGTTTCGCCCCACGCCATGGGAATGGGATACATGCCCAGAGCCTTGGCCACGGCAAGTTCAACAACGGAGTCCGTGACGCGGACCTTCACATTCTTCAGGCCTTCAATGGTGGAAACGTTCTTGTTGTGGAACTGAAAATCACGGTAGCCCACGTCGCCGAAGTAAATGAGCTTCAGATTGATGCTGTTCAGAACCTTTTCATAATACTGCCCCAGCGGACCGTTATCCATGGCGGCAAACAGCTTTTCGAGAGCCTTGGGATTCATCGGATCAATGATGTAGGGCATGTCGAACAGCAGAAAGTCGGGAGCAAACAGGGAAAGATTGCCCGTAGAAATGGAACTCATGGAAAGACTGCCTTTCTGCGCCCCTTCAGTGGTGACGCGGTCGCTGCCGAGAATGCAGTCGCCGTACACCTTGAGTTTGATTTTCCCTCCCGATTTTTCTTCCAGGAGTTCACTGAATTTCAGGCAGCCCAGCGACACCTGGTCTCCTTTGTTCATGGGGTGGCCGAGCCTCATGTTCAGCTTCTTTTCCGCAGCGTCGCAATGGCCGGCAACCAGCAGTCCGGCCAGTCCAAAACAAAGAGCCCCAAGAGCGAGTCGAAACGCAGACTTCATGTTTTTCTCCTGTTAAAAATAACGGTTGAAGCCACTCCTTTCCTTGTCGAATTTCCTGCATGCATGAAATTCATCGTGGTGTACATTAAATAACAAGGCCAAAAAAAATATCGATAACTTGTGTTATCGATATTGAGTTTTTTTATTTTTTCAGAGCCCGAGGCTTGCCTTGCCCGCGGGTGGAAAATCTGTCGTTTGCCCAAGTATGGGGCAAAACAATGAAAGCAGCTCTTCTCATTCTTTACCGATAAATAACTATTCTATTTTTAAAAGTCTGAATTTTCATTTCCTTCTTCAATTCAGAAAAAGCTCTGCTAATGGAAACGGAATGAACATTCATAATACTCGCTATATCCTTCTGACTTAAATTCAACTCCAATTTATCATTTTCACCCATATTTTTAAATTGATTTAAAATAAATGTTTTTAGACGTTCTTTTATGGATTCATTTTTAAAATTTTCAAATTTTGTAGATACACTTGTTGATTTAACTGCAAGAGTAAACAAAAAATTTTTCACTATTTGTGAATCTTGAATAAGCTTGGCAACCGCACTCTCAGAAAATTTAGTCACCAGACTGTCTTCAGCAACAACTATTTCATCCATGCTGCTGCGCCTGGAAAAAAACCATCCTTCTCCAAAAAAACCTTCCTTGACCACATAGGCAAGATTCATTTCACCGTGATGCACAGGGCGGAAACCCAAAATGGTACCCCTGTGAAGATAATATATATGTTTTAAAGTTTCTCCATAGTGAACAAGAAAAGTTCCTTTATGAAATGTCGATGTAGTTCCCAGTGAAAAAACTTCTTTCGGCAGCTTGGGAGCTTTTGATACGTCAAAAATATGAGGGAAAAAAAGCTGATTAATTTTATGTACGGAATCCATAGCCTTCCTCCCCCATTTGTATTATAAAGACAACATAAATATACGCATGTAAAACATTATTGTATATTATAAAGACCAAATATTATATATTTTATAATAATAACACACCATGTCAACGAACAGAACGAATTAAAACATAAATCACAAGCTGGTGATAACAAAAAAGCCCCATATACGTTTAAAAGGCATATGAGGCAACGATATTTAATAGGGCAACCGGCACATGGCTCAAGATCGAAATTCCTTGTGAAAGAAGGATGTCAACTCTCTTGTACATGCCAGTTTCGCCCCCGGACACGTTTCTTTCGTATCAGCACTGCAACGGGATGACAAGAGAAAGCTTATGCGGCGCCGGTCTCACGCGCGCGACCTTGCCGTTTCCAGCAGGGACGGCTCATTTGCCTTTTCCCTCTGTACGCTGAAACGGGAGAGTAAAGCGACGTTTTCTCCCTGCTTCATGGTTCTGTTCGAAAAGGAACAGGCCGACGCATCGTGGCGGGTCTGCTGTTCTACATCAATGGCGCGGGATGCGGGCGAAATCCTGCTGAAAAAGTATTTTTAGGCATAAATGCCTCGTGATCCACCCGCCCGGCAGGTCAATTTCTGTTCAGTCGCTTCCGTACTCTCAACTGTCTGAAGGTCGTAACGACGACGGCCGCTTCACTCCGGAGCGGCCTTTGCATTTAATGAAAGAGGGAGAACGGAAACAGCTCCGTTCTCCCTCTTTCGACGTTTCCGGGCGGACGCGCCGCCCGGCTCTCTCCTCACTTCACGGCATCACACAAGCATGGTGATGGGGAACTCTATGGTGATGGAACCCGTGGGACAGCCTATGCGGCAGCAGGCGCAGTGCCAGCATTCCTCGGGATAACGGACGAAGGGCCCGTCTTCATTGCGGTCCAGAATGTAGTTGGGGCAGCGCTCCACGCAGGTGCCGCAGTCGATGCAGTGACCGCAGTGAATGCAGCGGGAGGCCTCAGCCTGCGCCTGTTCGGCGTTGAAGCCGAGATCGATCTCCTCGAAGGGCAGCAGATGCGCGCGGTCGGACTTGTTCGTCTGCTGACGGGGAGCATGTTCGTGATAGGTCGGATTCTCGATTTCCTCGAACTGCACGACATGCTGCTCCTGCGCGAGCGCCTTTTTCTCCATGACGAGGGAAAGGGTTCCGCTCCCGTTTTCCCTGAAGACGACTTCGGGAAATTCCGTCAGGCCTTCAAGGCGGCAGTGTACGCCGATGGCGGCCTTGCGGCCGCTGCCGATGGCCGAGGCCACCGTGGCCGGTCCGGTGACGATGTCGCCGGCGGCAAACAGTCCGGGAACAGAACTTTCCTGGAAGTCGTCGACCACCAGATAGCCGCGGGCCGTCTTCTGAAGGGAGAGTCCTTCCAGAAAATCCGTTTCCGGCATCAGGCCGCTGGCGCAGATCACCATGTCGGCCGGCAGGGAAATGACGTCGCCTTCGCGGAATTCGGCGATGAGCTCGCCGCTCTCGCTGAAACGGAAGCTGGAAAGCCCGGAAGCCCTGACAGTATTGCCCTCGACGCCGCCCGCAAGATAGGACGCGTAAAGATTGATGCTTTCAGCCCTGGCCTGTTCCACTTCCTCCTGCGGAGCCTTGATGGCGTCGGCCGCTTCGGGGAACACGAGGCTGACGGAACCCGCGCCGAGACGACGGGCCGTAAAGGCGCAGTCGAAGGCCACGCCACCGCCGCCGAGCACCACCACGTTCTTTCCGGTCAGGCTCTGACGGGACAGATTGCTGGCCCCGAGGAAGCTCACTGCGGGAACCAGCGCTTCCCTGCCGGGAATGTTGAGCAGACGTTCCTTCTGATTGCCCACGGCGACCACCGTGGCGTCATAGGCGTCCATGATCGCGGCGAGCGCCACATCCCTGCCCACCTTGACGTTGGTGTGCGCGGCAATATTGAGCGAGAGCACGTTGCCCACTTCTCTGTCCACGACGTTCTTCGGCAGTCTGAAATCCGGCACGGACACGCGGGGAACGCCGCCGAGCACGGCCGAAGCTTCAAACACCGTGACGGCATGGCCCATGAGGCGGAGAAAATACGCGCACGTCATGCCCGCAGGGCCGGAACCGATGACCGCCACCTTCTTTCCCGTATCGGCCAGAGGCGCAAGGCGGGAAATGACGGGAGCGTCGGCGGCAAAACGTTCCAGCGCACGGATGGAAATCCCTTCGTCATACTTGCGGCGGTTGCAGTGCATCTCGCAGGGATGCGTGCACACGCGTCCGGTCACGCCGGAGAAAGGATTGCGGGAAAGAAGCACGGCATGAGCCTCTTCCGGCTTTCCGTCCTTGATCAGGGTTTCAACCGCCTGAATCCGGTTGCCCGCCGGGCAGTGCGCCTCGCACGGCGATGTCCTGTTCTGACGCTTCTGAAAACCCGAAACCACCAGCTCTTTCAATTCCTTACTATATCTGGGAGGCATTTTCTCTATCCTTTTCAGCTGAATATGACTTCATGCTCACTGCCAGGAAATCCTGGGCCGGCCATCCACCTTTTCCGTCACCATGAGCTTGTTCAGCGCGGGATCGGGATCAGGGTAGTCGGAACGCATATAAATAGTGCTGTTGGATGTCTCCCGGTGTTCAATGCTGGCCAGGGTGACAAGCTTGCACATCTCCAGCAGAACAAGCGCTTCATGGGTGCGCATGAGTTCATGCCAGTTGTCTGCAATAAGATCGTCCTTGAGGGCCTCGATGCGGGCAAGGCTGTCCAGAGCCTGCTTCATGCCCCGCTCGTTGCGGACATACCCCATGTAGTAGTCCATGACCTGTCTGATGGCGCTTTCAAACTGCGCATAGTGCGTGCTGCCCTCGGAATGCAGGGGAGCAAGAACGCGACGGCGTTCCGCCTCCGCTTCTGCGGCGGACACGTCCGGCACGGCGTCGATGGTTTCGGACTTGGCGGAAGCATGCTTTCCGGCCGCATAGCCTCCGCACATGGCTCCGGAAAAAGCCTGAAAACCGGTTCCCACGAAGAGGCCGGAAATGTTGCTCTCGAAATGTTCATCGCGCAGCACCAGCGCTTCCAGAGCAAGATCGCCTATTTCCACTTCCATGAGCTTGTTGTAGAGGTCCACGCCCTTCTGCTCGGAATATTCCTTCCATGTGGCCTTGTCGCCGGGCATGAGCTCTTCCGTGAGCACGCGCTGACTTTCCCGGGGAAGATTGCGGGTGTCCATATAAAAAGGCGGACCGTAGCCGGCAATCTGTTCCCGCACAAGTCCCTGCACGAAAAGATGACGGGGAGCCTGCTCCAGCATGGGATGGTACTTCTTCATGAAGCGCTCGCCCTTGTAGTTCAGAGCCGCGCCGCCTTCGCCCGTCAGACCGTTCATGCCCGGGCAGCCGAAGCTCTTGGGAAGCACCGTGGCTATCTGACGGGTATCGAGACAGCCGATGCGCGCGCCGGCTTCGTAGGCCAGAATATACTGGGCTCCGGTATTATGGCTGGGGAACTGCGCGTTGAAGGGATTTCTGGTGGAATTGGTCGTCACGCGCGTGGCGCGCGGGCCGAGGGCCAGCACCGCCGTCTTGCAGCGGATGACGTGAAATTCCCCGTTCAGCACGTTGTAGCCCATGGCGCCAACCATGCGTCCGTCTTTGACCACAAGCCTGGTGATCATGACGTTGTCGAGCACATCCACGCCTATCTCGCGGATCTTCTTCGCGATGAGCGGCTTCATGTACTGGCCGTCGCGGATGAGAATCCACCACTTTCCCGGCTGACCGAAACCGCGCGTGCGCAGATAGCTGCCGTCTTCCTTCTTGCGGAACTGAACGCCCACGTCCGTGAGCCATTCGATCATGTGGGGAATGATCGCTCCCCACTGGCGGACGGTGTCGGGGAGAAGACCGTTGGTGGGCGTGCAGTACACCTTCACCAAGTCTTCCACGGTATCGAAGGGCTCGTCGGTGTTCAGAACCCCCATGAAATGATCATTGCCGCCGCCTATGCAGCCGCAGCTTTCCAGTTTTCCCTTATCGACCAGCAGCGTCCTTTTCCCGGCTTCCCGCGCAGCTATGGCTGCGCCGCAACCACTGGCTCCTCCACCGAGGACCAGCACGTCGGTTTCGTGGTACTGAACGGATGTTTCCTGTGCAGACATAACATCTCCCGGTTTTAGAGTTCTGACCGCGACGGTGCAGGCCGCGGCTGAAATCCATCCCTATGCAGGACATGCGCCGTAAAAAGGCGCAGCGTACGGAAGCGCTTGCCCCGCATGCCGGCTGAAGCGCGGTGAAAGGCGAACAGGCTGACGGAAGGAAACGATGCCGAAGAGCGTCTTCCAGACCGGGCATCCGCCCCATGTCTGGGCTCGTGCGGACCGATGTTCCGTGCAGAGGGGACTCCTGAACGCTTTCTCCGTTGCCGTCATTCCTTCGCATCTGTATAGTTTTCGGGGGGGCACTCGGCAGATCGGAGGGATGCGGCAGCTTGAGCATGAATACGTTTTACCGCCGACAGCTTGTGAAAATCAAAACTATTATTTTTATACTACTATCCAATAATTCGATAGCCCGACTTCGACTTCTTTCGCGCCGTTGGTGTACGCTGAGAGCAAACGTCAGTCCCAACCAGAGCCAGGAGGAGAAAGCATGATTCCGGAAATCGCTGGAGACTTCTTGCAGCAACTGCGAAGCTTTTACTATGTGGCCACCTGCGGAAGCGTTTCTGACGCATCAAATGAAATAAACCGTACCCAAAGCACGGTAAGCTATCACATTCAGCTTCTTGAAAAGAGCCTCAATGTGGTATTATTTTCAAGAATAAAGAACAAAATGATTCTTACCGACGAGGGAAAAAATCTTTTAAAATGGACGCTCAGGATTTTTGACACCATTTCATGCATGCATGATGAACTTTGTGACACCGCGCAATACGGATTCATGCGCATTGCCGGAACAAGGCCGATATTCGGCTCTGAAGAATTCGGCCGGTCCTTTTCGCAGTTCCACGAAAAATATCCGAACATTCACGTTTCTCTGAACAGCGGCCATCCGTCGCTGCTGTATTCAAGCATAACCACCGGGCAGAATGATTTCGGCCTTGTCGGCATATCCAGCGAATCCGAAGACTTCGACTTCATTCCCCTCTTCCGGTCGCCGTTTCTTCTGGCCGTGAGCAGAAGTCAGACGGAACGTTTTTCCTCTTCCATAACCATGGAAGAGCTGAAAACGCTCCCCTATATTTCCTTTTCCATAAATTTAAGAGAGAAAATATCGAATTTCAGTCTTGTTCCCCGCCAGGTACAGGAAATCATGTCGCACAATTCCATTCTCTCTTGCAGCAGCTACTACATCATCATGAACTATGTCGCCATGGGGCTCGGCTGCACGATCATAGACATGCTTTCTCTGA
>NZ_DBMAHT010000017.1:0-28320 GCF_057866825.1 Mailhella sp. | reverse complement strand
TTCCAGTTGATGCAGGAGAAGGGAGCTTCCGTCATGCCCGCGTACTTCGACGGCATGAACACGGCCTTGAGGATGATGGCCGCCATGAGCAGCGCAAGCAGGCCGAGCACGATGGCGGGGAACATGGCCGTCTTCTCGGGGTAGTCCACGAGCATGGAGGCCAGCGCGCCGATGACGGGCAGCATGATGACGCCGGAAATGAGATCGGCGCCGCGCATGCCTTCAAGCAGACGCGGAATCTCGCCCGACGCGCCCTTGGCCTGAGCGGCCTTGCCGTTGCGCACGCGCTTGTACACGCGGTAGATGACATACAGTGCGATGAGCACCAGCATGCCCTGGGCCACGGGACGGTTCATGAAGTACACGAGCGCGCCCTTGGCTCTCGCAAGGGAGAGGGCTTCCAGCAGGGAGCGTTCCACCACGGGGCCGAGAATGACGCCGAGGGCGTAGGCGCCGGGGTTGAAGCCCAGCCGGATGAGGAAATAGGTGGCGATGCCGAAGAGCACGAAGATCCAGATGTCGAGGTTCAGGCCGCGGACCACGTAGGCGCCGATGGCGCAGATGACGATGACGCCGGGGAAGAGCTTGTCCGAGGGGATGCGCAGGATGTTGGCCAGAGAACCGATGGTGAACAGACCGAGCAGCATCTGCACCACGGCGCAGAGGAACAGGGCCATGATGACCATGTACACCACGGGGCCTTCGTTGGCAAGGAAGTTCGGGCCGGGGGCCATGCCGTGCATGAAGATGGCGGCCATGAACACGGCGGCGGCGGGAGAACCGGGAATGCCCAGCGCGAGCACGGGAATGAACGCGCCGCCCACGAGGCCGTTGTTGGAGCATTCGGAAGCCACGATGCCTTCCGCCGCGCCCTTGCCGAATTCTTCGGGATGCTTGGAGTAGCGCTTAGCGCTCGAGTAGGCGAGCATGGTGGCCACGGAAGCGCCCACGCCGGGCACGATGCCCACGCCCACGCCGATGAGGCCGGAGCGCACGAGCAGCATTTTCATTTTGCCGAACATCAGATGGAACAGGCGGAAGAAAGCGGCGATGTTGTCGCGGAATCCGGCCTTTTCAAAGGCTATCTGTTCCTGCACGCCGCAAGTGGGAGCAAGCACCATGTTCAGCATGCTGGGCAGAGAGAAGGTGCCGAGCATGACGGGAATGAAGGGAATGCCGCCCATGAGGTCGATGCTGCCGAAGGTGAAGCGGGGGTTGCCCACATAGGCGTCCACGCCGATGCAGGTGGTGAACACGCCGAGCGCCGCGGAAACGATGCCCTTGAGCGGATCCTTCGCGCTGATGGAGCCCACGAGGAACAGACCCACGGCCGCGAGCAGGAAGAGTTCCGCCGCACCGAACTTGATGACGAAGGGAGCAAGCAGAGGCATGAACAGCAGCATGGCCAGGGCCGACATCATGCCGCCGGAGAAGGACGCGATATTGGAAATGAGCAGGGCGTCTCTCGCCTTGCCCTTTCTGGCCATGGGATAACCGTCGAAGGCGGTGACCATGGCCGCGGAGGTTCCGGGCGTGTTCAGCAGAATGGACGAGATGGAACCGCCGTATTCACAGCCCACATACACGCCGGAAAGGGCGATGAGCGCCGTGGAATGGTCCATGGTATAGGTCAGCGGGAGAATGATGATCATACCAATGGCCGCGCCGAAACCAGGCAGTGCTCCGACCACGATACCCAGCGCAACGGAAATGACGAGCGCCAGCACATTAATGGGGCTGAGACAGGTAAGGAGTCCGCTCCACAACATTTCTAACATAGTGATACCTTTACTGTAATTTTAGGAAAAACGGATTCCTTTCCGAATGCTCCGAAAGAAAAGGGCCCCGGACGGTTCCGAATCCGGCCAGCTCCCGAACGTTCGGAGCGTCTCAGCGCCGCGCCCGGCGCTCTTCGGAACAGGAACGCTTCGCGGCGGAAGCGTTCTCTGCTGCGCTTTTCCATGTCCCGGAAGACAGAAGGACGGCGGAAGACGCATCCGCTCCCGCCGCCCCGTCCGCAATCAGTCGGCGGTGTTCTTGATGACGTCCTTCAGGTTTTCCACCTTCTGGTCGATCTTCGCGATGGTTTCCTTCAGGTCGTTGCTGTCCTGGAAACCGTAGGTGGAGCCGATTCTTTCAATGGAGGCCTTGAGTTCCGGGTCGTCCCGGAGCGTGGCCAGACGGCTGGTCAGATAGTCCAGGGCTTCCTTGGGCATGTCGGCGCGGCCGATGAGGCAGTTGAACATGGTGCAGCCTTCCATATCGAGGCCGTATTCGGCAAAGGTGGGCACGCCTTCGATGATGCGGGTCTTCGAGGCGGAGGCCAGAGCGCGGATCTTGCCCTTGTGGGTGGTCAGCCACTGGGCGTTGGAGCAGGCGGCGTCGATCTGACCGTCGAGCAGGGCCACGTTCAGCTTGGTGCCGTTTTCAAAGGGAATGCGCACCATGTCCACGCCGGTTTCCTTCACGAAGGAGGCAAAGGTGAGATGGTTGGAGCTGTAGGAGCCGGTGTTGCCCACGGTCACCTTGCCGGGATGTTCCTTGGCGTACTTGATGAGATCGTCGAGCGTCTTGAAGGGGCTGTCTTCGCGCACGGTGATGATTTCATCGAAGAGCACGGAAGAAACGATGGGCACGAGATTCTTGGTGTTGTAGGAGGTCTTCTGGAAGACCTGCTGCATGGAGATGTGCGGGAAGTTGTAGAAAAGCAGGGTGTAGCCGTCGGGTCTCGTGCTCATGTAGTAGTTGGCGCCCACCACGCCGCCCGCACCGGCCTTGTAGTCGGTGACGAGCTTGACGCCCAGCGCCTTTTCATAGAACGGCTGCGCAGCGCGGAAGTTGTTGTCCGCGCCGGTGCCGGCGCCGAAGGGAATGATGACGGTAATGGGCTTTTCAGGATAGGCAGCCTGAGCGGGGGCTGCCAGACCGAGGGCGAGCAGAACGGCGGCGCAAGCCTTTCCGAGCTTGTTGAGGGTAATGTTCATGACCTCTCTCCTTGTACGACAGGGGGTTGAAAAAAGGGGGCTCCTTCAGGCCGTCTCACAGCTTGCGGCCGATCTGCGCGCCTTCGCGGATGGCGTAGAGCGCGTCTCCGATCTGGCGGCAGTCGCCGATGGCGTGATATTCCAGGCCCAGAGCTTCGAGATCCTCGACCAGATTGTTCACCGGCACCGTGCCGATGGCTAAAACCACGGTATCGCAGGGCAGCGTGAGCATGGAGCCGTTGTTGGCGGCGTCCACGCCTTCGCTGTTCAGGCGCAGAAGAGGAGAATTGGGATAGAAGCGCACCTTGGCGGCCACCATTTCGTTGCGGTAGATGCCTACCAGACGCGGAATGCCGCCGTGGCCGATTTCCATAGCTTCGAGCAGAGACACGTCCTTGCCCTGCTTGGCGAGCTTGATGGCGACTTCCATGCCGATGTAGCGGCCGCCCACCACCACGACCCGGTCGCCGACTTCGGCGCGGTCCATGATGACGTCCATGCCCTGCACCACGGAAGGTCCGCCGTGCGCGGGTCTGTCCACGGCGGCAGGAAGTCCGCGCGGCACCGCGCCCGTGGCGAGCACCACCACGTCGGGGCGTTCCTTTTCCAGCAGGGCGCGGTTCACTTCCACGCCCGTGTGAACATGCACGCCGGCCTCTTTCATGGCGTTGAGCATCCAGGGAATAAGCGTGCGGAAATCGGACTTGTAGGTCGCCTTGCCGGCCACGATCCACTGACCGCCGAGATCCTCGGCCTTTTCATAGAGATCCACATGATGGCCGCGTTCGGCGAGAGTGTGGGCGGCTTCCATGCCCGCAAGGCCGCCGCCGGCAATGAGAATGCGCCTGGGTTCGGCAGCAGGTTCCGGCTTGGGGAATTCCGCCTCGCGCATGGCGGCGGGGTTCACCGTGCAGGTGATGCCCGGCGTGGGAATGCGGTCCTTTCTGGACTTGTAGGTGAAGCAGTTCAGGCAGTAGATGCAGCGCTTGATGTCGCGGTAGCGGCCTTCCCTGGCCTTGATGAGCAGCTCGGGATCGGTGATGAAGGGGCGGCCGAGAGAAATGAAGTCCGCCGCGCCCTCTTCGAGCAGCAGTTCCGCGGCGAGCGGATCGTGAATCTTGCCCACGGTGATGACGGGCTTGCCCGAGGCTTCGCCCACGGGGCGCGCCAGATGCGCCAGGCAGTTGCGGGGGAAGAAATAGTTGAACGAGGTGTTCCAGCCCTTTTCCTGATTGCCGGCCGAGCATTCAAAGGCGTCCACGCCCTCGGCGGCCATGATGCGGGCTATCTGCTTGCCGTCTTCAAGGGTGTTGCCGCCCTCGACCATGTCGTCCACGCTGAAGCGGAAGATGATGGGGAAGTCTTCGCCCGCCTGCTTGCGGATGGCCTGCACGATCTGACGGGGGAAAAGCGTGCGCTTTTCCAGAGATCCGCCGTAGGCATCGGTGCGGCGGTTGCTGTAGGAGGACAGGAAAAGGCTCACCAGCTTGCCGTGCGCGGCGTGGATTTCCACGGCATCGAAACCGGCTTCGCGGGCGCGACGCGCGGCCTGACCGTAGCATTCCACGAAATATTCGATCTGCTCGACGGGAATTTCCTTCGGGGGCTTGTCTTCAAAGGCGAAGCGCACGGGCGAAGGCGCAATGGAATGCCCGTCGGGACGGCGGGTGCCGCGGCCGCCCAGTTCCACGGCGACCTTGGGACCATAGGAGTGCATGCGTCGTACAAGATCGGCAAGAGGAGGAATGTGCGCGTCGCACCACAGACCCATGGCGCCGTCGGTCTGTTCTTCACGCCAGCAGTAGGTGTGGCCCATAATGACAAGGCCCATGCCGCCCTTCGCTCTTACTTCATAAAAACGGGCAAGGGCATCGCTCAGCGTACCTTCAGGCCCGGCCCCGCGCGCAGCGATGGGAGCAAAAACAAGGCGGTTGTTCAGCTCCATGTTGCCGATGCGTCCGGGGGTAAGCAGTTTTTCCAGTGCCATGATGTCTCCAGAAATTGCGACTTGCCGGATGTCTGCTCCGCGCTCGGAAAACAGCATCCGCTCTTGAACGGCGGAGAGCATCCGCGCGTTCGGGTGATGATGAAGTGTCTTTGACGCCCGCGTGCGGCAGGCCCGGGAGTGTTCCGGACCTGCCGCATCGGACTTTCATGCCGTATCTTTCGTCGTTACATGGTTACGCGGACCAGCGCTGACGCCATTCCGTGATAACCTTGCCGTTTTCCTTGCGTACCGTCAGGAATTTGTCCGACAAAAGCGGATTCGTAAAGGTGTAATCGGAACGCTGATGCATGCCGCGGCTTTCCTTGCGTTCGCGGGCGGCGTGCATGATGACTTCGCCGTTGTCCATGAGCTCGAAGGCTTCCACGGTGCGCAGAAGTTCGTGAGCGTTGGCGGCCTTCACGCATTCCTCGGCGTTCGTGCGCAGATCGGCAAGATACTTGAGACCGGCGCAGAGCAGGGTTTCGGAACGCACGCGATGCGGACCGGCCGCGGCGTAGTCGTTCATGATCTGCTGCAGGCCCATGGCGGCTTCCTTCCAGTGAGCGCCGGAAGGACGGGTCAGGAATCTGTCGTAGTAGGCCATGCGTTCCTGCGCCCATTCGGACTTTTCCGCTTCCACGAGAGAACCGGTCTCCAGGTTGGCGGAAGCGTGTTCGCCGGCCATCCAGCCCCACACGGCCGCGCCGGAGATGTCGGAACGGAAGTTGCCCACCATGTCGCCCGCGGCATACAGGCCATGCACGGAGGTTTCGCCGTTGATGTCGATCTGCAGGCCGCGGCCGATGAGATGCGGTTCGTACTGCATGAATTCCACGCCGTACTTGGAAGGATCGATGCCCTTGTCGTCCATGTAGTTGAGCAGCGCGCCGAGGCCTTCGCTGATCATGCCCGCACGCATGAACTTCATGTCTTCAGGGCCGGTGCCCGAGCAGTCGATGTAGGCGGGGCCGGTGCCGTTCATGAGCACGTCGCTGTAGGCGGAGTTCCACACGTCGCAGGTGATGTCGCCGACTTCCCTCGTGGCCTTGGTGACGAAGGGGCCGAGCAGCTTGCCGTTGGGGTAGCGGTACACGCCTATCCAGGTGCTCTTGCCGGCTCTGGAGAAGTACTTGGGACCGGCGTGACGGTTGGGCAGTTCCATGTTCACGAGCTTGGCGCCGATGCGCCAGCTCTGGGCCTGCGCCGCACCCGTGCAGGAAGGACAGAAGGCGGTGTTGAACAGCCAGCCGGGAGTTCCGGCGGGAGAGTACAGGCGGGAAGCCGACCCCGTGGCGATGATGACCTTCTTGGCGCGCACCACGGTGTAGGAAGGTTCCTTGCCGCTCATGTCCAGAGCGAGCGCGCCGGTGATGCCTTCATCGTTGCGCAGAAGGTCGAGCACGGGATGATGATTGAGAATGACGGCACCGGCCTTCTTGGCCTGAGCGGTGAGCACCTGCTTCTGATTGTGACCGTCGTACTTGAGGAAGATGCGGGGACGATTGGGGAAGGCGTGTCCCATGAACACGTAGTCGTCGCCGAAGGGCTTCATGTTGATGCCCCAGGAATGCCACTTGTCGGCAATGCTGATGGAACGCTCAAGGAAGCGCACCGAAAGCTTGGTGTCGTGGCAGAGGCCGAGCATGCTGTCCAGAAGTTCCTTCAGAATGGGAGCGATGTCGTTGCCGTGGGCCTTGGGATAGTAGCAGGTGAAGTGATCGTTGCCGGTCGCGCCGGAACCGCTGCGCTTGCTGTTGGCCTTTTCGAGCACGATGACCTTCGCGCCGCCCTGAGCGGCGGAAATGGCCGCGCACAGACCGCCGATACCGCCGCCGACGACCAGAACATCCGTTTCCAACGTATTTTTAAGCGTGAGCATGACCTACTCCTTGAACTGGGCCGCATCCACATGGAGCAGCATGTAATTGAGGGGAATCCGCAGAGACACGGCTTTCTTGGGGCAGTCAAGCACGCAGGCGTTGCAGTGCCAGCATTCCTCGCCGTAGGCGACGCTGGGAACCGTTTTGGGAGCTTCCTGCTCGAACACATTCATGGGACAGATATCGGCGCAGGTTCCGCAGCCGATACACAGGTCCTTATTGATGACCGGGGGCATGTTTTCTCTCCTTGCTCGTTGGCGGGCGTATGGGTGATATTGTCAATCCTATGATTTGCAAAATCCATACCAAAATGAAAAACTCCATAAAACAAGGATGTTGTGAAAAATATCAAAATCATAATTATTGCGAAATCATAATTTAAGTTTGTATTTTTATAAGACTTGAACTATGTTCCTTTTCAGCGCGCGCAAAGGCGCCCGCCCCTGTTTTCCACGCTCAGCCCAAAGGCCTTCCATGCATTTCGACGAAGATTCCCTGCGCGCCAGCGCCCTGTCCTTCAAGCTCATCTACCGCACGCGCGGCATGTATCAGACCTGCGCCTGTCTTCGCGACTTTCTGGCCGAAACCATGGCCGTGACCCGCATCAACGCGCTCTACATTCCTTCGGACTGGTCCAACGTCATCACCATGGTGGACACCCAGGAAAACAGGCCCGTCACCATGAAGAGGGAAGGCCGTCAGCTGCCCCTTCTGCTCTGGGAAAGGCTGGCCGAACCGCTCATCGTGGGCAATCTCGATCCGTACAAGGAAAAGCATCTGGAAAGCGATCCTGCGGCGGAAAAGCTGCCCTTTCTCCATCACCGCTCGCTGGCCCGCCTGCCCCTGTGCCGCACGGAAGCCTATATTTTCGTGGTCAACTTCTGGTCCGACACCTACAACGCCTTCACGGAAGACGATCTGCCCGAGCTTCAAAAGGTCACCAGCGGCTTTGCGGAAGAACTGGCCCGGGATCTGGAAAGTCCGGCCGCGCCCTCCAGCCGCTCGCTGACTTCCGGCAGCGACAAGCTGTTCGAGTGTTCGGGGCTGAACCACGTGCGCAACATGGTGGAGCAGGTGGCCCCGTGCTCGAGCACCGTGCTCATCATGGGCGAAACCGGCGTGGGCAAGGAATCCGTGGCCGACGCCATTCACGAACTCTCGCCGCGGCGCAACGGCCCGTTCATCAAGGTGAACTGCGGCGCCATTCCCGACACGCTGCTCGAAAGCGAACTCTTCGGCTACGAAAAAGGCGCGTTCACCGGCGCCGTGAACACGCGCCGCGGCTATTTCGAGGCCGCGCAGGGCGGCACCATTCTGCTGGACGAAATAGGAGAAATGCCCCTTTCCGCGCAGGTTAGGCTGCTGCGCGTGCTGGAAAACCGCACCATCACGCGTGTGGGCAGTCCGAACGCGGTGCAGCTCGACGTGCGCATCATCGCCTCCACCCACGCGGATCTGCACCGCAAGGTCAAAGAGGGCACGTTCCGCCGCGATCTCTGGTACCGGCTCAGCGTGTTTCCCATCCACGTGCCTCCGCTGCGGGAACGCAAGGAAGACATTCCCACCCTGCTGCGCCATTTTCTCCACACCAAGGCCAAGCAGTTCGACCTGCCGGAAACCATCCGCGTTCCCAAGGAAGAACTGGCGAGGCTGTACGCCTACAACTGGCCGGGCAACGTGCGGGAGCTGGATCACGTGGTGGAGCGCGCCATGATTCTCGCCCGCGGCAAAAGCGGCACGCTGCACTTCGACATTGAAAGGGACGAATTCGAGGAATCGAGCTGGTCTGCGCCGGAAGAGAACGCCTCCGACTGGCCCACGCTGGCGGAAATGGAAAACCGCTACATCCGCGCCGTGCTGGCCAAATGCGGAGGCAAGCTCACCGGCGAAAACAGCGTCACGCAGGTGCTGGGCATCCACTACACTACCCTGCGCGCAAGAATGAAGCAGCTCGGCATGAACATGCCCAGAGAAAAATAGGACGCGCGCCGGAGGCGCAGGGAAGAAGCTGACCGCAAAGCAAGTCGTTCAAGAGGGAGACTCTCCGCAGGCACAGAGAGAACACATCGCGCGCCCCGCCGAAGCTCCCCCTTCTTCCCTCGTCCGGGAGCAGGCCCCACAAAGAGGCGTCCGACCTCCCCCCTCGCCAGAGAGCAGCCTCCGCCGCAGCGTCACGCTCTCGACGTCCCCCAGTCCCCCCCACCGAAAGCAGTACATTAACCGGTCACAGTACGCATACGTGCTGCATACCTTGTACTAGGCGTTTCAATGTTCCATTGATATCATTGTAAAAATTATTATGGCATCATCCTTGCATAAGAGTAGGCAACGCATCATTCTTCTCAAGGAGTTCGCCATGAACCTTTTCTCCAGAAGCATATTCCGTAGAGTAGGCGCGGCCTGCCTTCTTTCCGTTCTTTCCGCCACGCTCTGCCTGGCGGCGGAGGCTCCCCGCTACGACGATCATCTCAAGCTGGCGCTCGTCAACATGCAGCCCGTCTGGGGCGACAAGGACGCCAACCTCAAGAAGATGGTCCGCATGGCAAACGAAGCTGCCGACAACGGCGCACAGATGATCGTGTTTCCCGAAATGTGCCTCACCGGCTACGCCATGGAACAGGGCAACATGAAGCGCGCCGACCGCATGCAGATACGCCTCGCCGAAACGGAAACCGGACCGAGCGCGGCCGTGATGACGAAGCTTGCCAAGGAGCGCAGCGTTTACATCGTTTACGGCTATCCGGAACGCATCGGCAGCGACAAGCTGAACGTATATAATTCCGCCTTCGTGGCCGGGCCGGACGGCTATCTCGGCTCGTACCGCAAAATTCATCCCTTCGGCAGCGAAGTCATCTGGTGCAAGACCGGCACGGAGCCCTTCTCCTTCGACACTCCCTGGGGCCCCATGGGCATAAGCATCTGCTACGACACCTACAATTATCCAGAACTCGGCCGCTACTACGGCGCGCTCGGCTGTCGCATGATACTCAACCCCACGGCCACGTCCTGGGCATACTACTCCAACAAGAATCTCAAGGACGGCAAGCCCCTCAACAACGGCTTTCCCACTGCGGGCAACAACACGGAATGGGTGAACCGCTTCAAGAGCCGCGTTGAGGCCGTAGTGGTGCAGAGCGGTCTGTTCGTGGCGAGCTCCGACCTCGCCGGCGCGGAATACGACGCCAAAGGAACCTTCATGGGCACCTGCTTCCCCGGCGGCTCCTGCGTGGTCGGCCCCTCTGACGACAAGCCCGGCACGCTCACCTATTTCGACTACTTCGGCACCGATCCCGCCGCGTTCGGCACGGAAGGCATAGCCTACAGCACCGTCGATCTGAGCCGCGCCACCCGCAATTCCTTTGCAAACTACATCAAGACCGACCTGCAGGAAGGCAACCTGTACATGCCCGATCTCTACGCCAAATGGTTCGGCGATCTGGCGGCCTCCGGCAAGTTCACCTCCCTGAATCACGCCATGAGCGGAGCAGCGGCGCGGTAGTTCGTTCAGCTCCACGTTTACGGGCGCGACGCCTGCGTAACTCTCCTCCCCGGCGCAGACGTCGCAGCCCGTTCATTCTCCTCCTCATCCAGATTCCTGGACAAAGGGCGCGGCCCCATCCTTTCGGATGAAGCCGCGCCCTTATCTGTTCACGCGTGCGGAAAAACGCCGCTATTCTTCCATGGCTTCCTTGAAGCGCTTCTGCAGCGCCTGCATCTTGGCCTTCTTGTCGATGAGTTCCGTGTGACGCGCCTTTTCGGATTCCACAAGGTCCGCAGGAGCGCGCTTGACGAAGTTCTCATTGGAGAGCTTGGCGTCGAGAGCGACGAGATCCTTGTCCACCTTGCCGATTTCCTTGTCGAGGCGGGCAAGCTCGGCCTGGAAGTCCACCGCGCCCGAAAGCAGCACGATGACTTCGCAGCCGCGCACCACGTTGCTGGCCGAAGCCTTGGGAGCGTGGGCGTTTCTGTCGATGGTGAGGCTTTCGAGTCTCGCCAGATCGAAGAATCCGCGGTTCGCCTCCAGCAGGGCGGCCTGTTCGTCGCTCGCCGGACGCAGCACCACGGTCAGGCGGTACGAAGGCTTGATGTTGAGCTCCGCGCGGATGGTGCGGATGGCGCTGATGGCTTCCTGAAGGAAGATCATCTCGTCGGATTCACGCTTCTTCACGCACTGCGGGCGAGTCTCAGGATAAAGCTGCGTGGCGATGTCCGTGCCTTCATGGCCGGGCAGGGAGTTCCACACTTCGGCGGTCACGAAGGGAATCATGGGATGCAGCAGCAGGAGAATTTCACGCAGCACGGTGTAGAGCACATACTGCGCTTCTTCCTTGGCCTCGCCCTCTTCCTTCATGTCGGCCTTGATGAGTTCGAGGTACCAGTCGCAGAACTCGTTCCACAGGAACTTGTACACGCACTGGGCCGCGTCGTTGAAGCGATAGCTTTCAAGAGCGGCGTCCTCTTCCACCTTGATTTCCTCAAGACGGTTGAGAATCCACTTGTGATGCAGTCCCTTGACGGCGCCGAGATCCACGGCCTTGGGCTCGCCGTGTTCGGGCAGGTTCATGAGGGCGAAGCGCGAAGCGTTCCACACCTTGTTCACGAAGTGGCGATAGCCTTCAATGCGCTCCTCGGACATGCGGATGTCGCGGCCCATGGCGGCAAAGGCGGCCAGGGTGAAGCGCAGAGAGTCCGCGCCGTACTTGCGGATCATGTCCTGCGGGTTGATGCCGTTGCCGAGCGACTTGGACATCTTGCGGCCCTGCGCGTCGCGCACGAGGGCATGGATGTACACTTCGCGGAAGGGCACTTCGCCCATGAAGTGCTGACCCATCATGATCATGCGGGCCACCCAGAAGAACAGAATGTCGAACGCCGTGACGAGCACGCTCGTGGGATAGTACTTCTTGAGCGTTTCGGTGTGTTCGGGCCAGCCCATGGTGGAGAAGGGCCACAGCGCGGAAGAGAACCAGGTGTCGAGCACGTCGGGGTCCTGTTCCAGCTTGTGGCTGCCGCACTTGGGGCAGGTCGTGGGATCTTCCTCGGCCACGATGAGCTCGCCGCAGTCGGCACAGGTCCATGCGGGGATGCGGTGGCCCCACCAGATCTGACGGCTGATGCACCAGTCGCGGATGTTGTCCAGCCAGTTGTAGTAGGTCTTGGTCCAGCTTTCGGGATAAATCTTGATCTTGTCCGGCACGGCGGCGCGGGCGGCGGGAGCCATCTTGCTGATGGCCACGAACCACTGATCGGAAACGTAGGGCTCGATGACGGTCTTGCAGCGGTAGCAGCAGCCCACGCTGTGGGTGAGCGGCTCTTCCTTCACGAGATGGCCGTTTTCGCGCAGCTCTTCCACAATGGCCTTGCGGCATTCCTCGCGGCTCATGCCGGCGTAGCGGCCGCACACGTCGCTCATGCACATGTTGCCGTTGTCGTCGATGACCTGGATGAATTCCAGATTGTGGGCGTGGCCGAGCTTCCAGTCGTTGGGATCGTGGCAGGGCGTGACCTTCAGGCAGCCGGTGCCGAATTCGCGATCCACGTAGCGGTCGGCAATGAGCGGAACTTCGCGGTTCACCACGGGCACGATGAGCTTCTTGCCCACGAAGGCGGCGTAGCGTTCGTCGTCGGGATGCACGCACACGGCCGAGTCGCCGAGAATGGTTTCGGGGCGGGTGGTGGCAATGGTCACGGAACCGGTGCCGTCGGCGAAGTCGTAGCGCACATGCCAGAGCGAGCCCTTGGAGTCGATGTGATCCACTTCGTCGTCGGCAAGGGCGGTGTGGCAGCGCGGGCACCAGTTGACGATATACTTGCCCTTGTAGATGAGCCCTTCCTTATAGAGCTGCACGAACACCTTGCGCACGGCGCGGGCGAGATTGTCGTCCATGGTGAAGGCTTCGCGCGTCCAGTCCACGGAGGAGCCGAGTTCCTTGATCTGTTCCAGAATCTGGCCGCCGTACTGCTTCTTCCATTCCCACACGCGTTTGATGAAGGCTTCGCGGCCCACGTCGTGACGGGACTTGCCTTCCTTGGCGAGGGCGCGTTCCACCACGTTCTGCGTGGCGATGCCCGCATGGTCGGTGCCGGGAATCCACAGCACGTTCTTACCCTTCTGGCGGGCGTGACGGCAGAGAATGTCCTGAAGGGTCTGGTTCAGGGCGTGACCGATGTGCAGAATGCCCGTAACGTTGGGCGGAGGAATGACGATGGAATACGGGTCGCCGGGGGCGGACAGGTCGGGCGTGAAGGTTTTGGCTTCTTCCCAATGCTTGCGCCAGTGAGCTTCCACTTCCTGCGGTTCATAGGCTTTGGACAGCATTTCAAGGCTCCAATGGTTAAAATATCCGCCGTTCCGCAGAGGTGCGCTCTGCGCCGCTCAGGCGGAAGCGCCGGGAGCTTGCGCCTGACTGCTCTTGCCGAACGGGCGGCTTGTGCGTATGCATAACACACGGAGGGAACACATGATTGCCATACTGTGGGACGCATCCCATATCTGGGGATATCTGCTGCTGCACGCCGTTCGTTCGACGGGCATTCCCTTCCGTGTACTCAAAGGGTTAGACATAGCCCAGACCGGTCTGTCTGGCAAGATGCTCATAGTGCCCGGAGGTTCTGCGCGGCGCAAGGCCGACGCTCTCGGGCCGGAAGGCGCACAGGCCGTGCGCCGCTTCGTGGAGGAAGGCGGCAAATATCTCGGCTTCTGCGGCGGCGCGGGTCTCGCGCTGGCCGACGGTCTCGGCCTCTGCCCCTGGAACCGCGACGGCATGACCGACCGGCTTCAGCATCTTGTGTCCGGGCATCTTGTCTGCTCCGTGGCCGAGGGATGCGATCTTGTGCCGCAAAACCTCGCCGGAAAAGACGCGCTGCTGCCCGTGTGGTGGCCGGGCCGCTTCAACGAACCGGACGAACCTCGCGACGTGCGGGTGCTGGCGCGCTACCGCGCTCCCGGGCCCGATCTCTATGTGGCGGACATGCCCTTTTCCTCCATGCCCGCCGACATTCTCTCCGAATGGAAGACCATGTACGGCGTCACGCTGCGGCCCTCCCTGCTCGACGGCCGCCCCTGCGCCGTCACGGGAACCTGCGGCAGGGGCGAATGGCTTCTGAGCTACAGCCATCTGGAAACGCCCTCCGGCGCGTTCCCGGGCTCGGAACAGGCGGGATCCTGGCTCATGCACATTCTGCGCCGCTGGTGCGGCGCTCCCGCGGATCTTTCTTCCGTGCCGCCGCTGGACTTTGCCGCCCTGCCCGTGCTCTGGGAAGACAGGACGCTTCTTGCCTCGCGCGCCTCGCTCGACGAGCTGCTGTCCCTGGCCTGCGAGCTCGGCCTGCTCTTCCCGCGCAATTCCTGGCTGCTCGGCTGGCGTTCCGGCGTGCCCGGCGCGCAGTTCAACAGCCTGAACGCCGCGCTTTCCACCACGCTCAGCCTGCCTCCCGACAAGCGGCGTCTCCGCCTCTGGAACGAACGCCGCAGCGATTTTGAAAAGGCCTTCTCCCTCTTTTTCCAGGGGGCAAGGAGCTGGCTTCTGGCCCGACGTCTGGCCGATACGCTGGCCGATTCCGCGCCGGGCATGCTGCCGCGCGAACTGCTGGTGGATCAGCGCCGGGCGCTCTTCGGCTCGCCCATGTTCGGCGGAGGCCTCAGCGAACAGCTGCTGGACACGCTCGAAGAGCTGGTGTGAGGCCGGCCGGAGAAATCCGCACCGCGCGTTCTTCGCCCCTCGGGCAGCAAGACCTGTCCCTCATCGCCGCCTGCCAAGGCACAGGCCGACGTTTGCACAACGCAGCCGCAAACGCGTATTCCGCCGGAACATAAACGCCGCTCCCGCACTCCCGATTGTCGAACACCGCCGACGCCGGAGCCTTGCCGCGCAAATCGCGCGCACGGCAGTTCTCTTCCCTCCGCCGCGCTTCCTGCGCCTCGTCCGCGCATAAAAAATCCTGTCGCCTCCCGAACGGGAAGAGACGGGAAACACGCCGGACGCGCTCCCGGCGCCCTGGAAACCCCGCGCCGCTGCGCTTTGCGTCCACACCAAAGTCACAGCGCGCGAGGCGGGGACAAAACATGAAAACACCGAGGGGAATTCCGTCCGCAGGACACACGGCTGGCCTCGGCGCAAAAAATTACGAGCGCCCCCTGCGCAGGCAGCAGGCCACAAGCGCAAGCCCCGCGGCCACGGCCGCCAGCGCGGCCCAGAACAGCGCCTTCACGTCGCGCGCAAGCACATAGCCCCACAGCCCGGTATGCACGCCGCCCCGGCCGTCCACAAGCTGCACGGGGAAAAGTTCGGAATAAATCCACATGGTCAGAAGGCCGCCCGCGCCGATGAGAAACATCAGCACGCCGGCCGCGAGCGCAATGTGACGCGCCGCCGCGCTTGCAGGCTGAGCGGGCGTCGTCTTTTCGCCGCGCTCTTCCGGCAGAGATTCCGCAGGCGCGGCTTCGCCGGATTCCGCCGGTCCTTCGGGCATTTCCGCCTGATCCCTCAGCAGATAATCAAGACTCACTCCCAGCGTGTCGGCAAGTTCCACCAGCCGGTCAAGATCGGGAGCCGAAAGACCGGTTTCCCATTTCGTGACGGACTGTCGGGACACGCCCATGCGCTGCGCAAGCTCTTCCTGCGAAAGTCCCAGAGCCTTGCGCCGGGCCTGAATTTTTCCGTATAGCTGGAGATCTTTCCTCATGTGCTTCCATGGGCTGACGACATTTCTGATCCGGAAAGCCGGAGCCTCCCCCGTTTCCGGCTGAATCTGCGCATTCCCCGCGAGGAACGTCACGCCTCCCGGTCCTGCCGGTCGCGTCGACGGCCATGAACGACCGCGTTTTAAATCAAGACATGGCCGGACGCGGGCGAACAAGGCTCGCCGCGGTCCGGCCACAATGCATTGCCTCGTTACTTCAGACGGTCCATCGCCTTGTCATAGAAGACGCACAGCGCGTCCATGTCCTGCTTCTGCTGAAGCTGAAGCAGTTCGGGCTGCAGTTCCTGCATGACCTTCGCGTACTTTTCAGGATCCTTCTGGGAAACTTCCTGAATGGTCTGGGCAAAGGCGGTGGCCTTCTGCTGCGCTTCCTCAGGGCTGCATCCGGCCTCGGCAAGGGAAGAAAAACCAAGGGTCAGGGCCAGAGCCGCGCACGCGGCCAACATCTTCCTGTTCATAAGGAACTCCTGTGGTTTCATGGCGTACTGCCAGGGGTGAACGGCAGGCCGGAGCATGCGGCCTGTCGATGGCGGCGCTTCAACATCATGATGAAAACAGCAGCCACCTCCCGCCTGACCTCGTCGAAAAAACACCCGAGACGTCAGGCCGCCGTGTAGGACGGTCAAGGTTTAACGCCATAGCCCGGCAGACTCCACCAACCGGAAGTTTCCTTTCCGGCAACCTATGGTTGCATCTCTTTTATTTCAGGAAATTATCATAACATATTTTCCCTTGTCACGTGATTTCGGCAACCGGAAGTTGCCGGAAACAGCAGGTTGCACAGCCCGCTTCCGGCGGCAGACAGGGGAAAAAACAGCGAACCGGACTTCCGTTTCCGGCCTGCTTTGGCCTCTTCGGCAGCATGCCCTTTCCTCTGAACAGGCACCTGCGCGCGCCGTTCCGAAGCGGGGCGTCCGCCCCATCATCGACGCCCTGCTGCCGAGCAGAGGTTTTCCGCAAAAATCATGCGCCATGTAACATATGCAACACATGCCCGTGGGAAAAAGCCTCCATACTCCAGGCACGGAAGGCGGCCGGCCCAGGCTCCATACGCTCCCCGAAAAACGCGGACCGGCCTTTCTCCTCCATACCAATTCCGTCTCAGGAGGTCAGCGTGATAAACACCATCGACACAGAAAAGTGTACCGGATGCGGTACTTGCTTCAAGACGTGCGGACTCGACGTATTCAGACTCGACACCGATCAGCCGGTTCTTTCCCCCTGCATGGCCAAGTGCCCCGCAGGCATCGACATCCGCGGCTACAACGGTCTCATGCAGATGGGCAGCATCGACGAGGCCGCCGAAAGACTCAGGGAACGCAATCCCTTCCCCGCCGTCACGGGACGCGTCTGCCCGCACCTGTGCGAGAGTGAATGCAGCCGCGGCAAGGTGGACGGCGCCGTCAACATCAACGGCATCGAGCAGTATCTTGGCGACCGCACGCTCCACGATGCGCCCCAAAAGCCCGCCGTGCGCCACGTTCACCGCATAGCCGTGGTGGGCTCCGGCCCCGCCGGTCTCTCCTGCGCCTGGTATCTCGCCCGCGCAGGCTACCCCGTGCGCGTGTTCGAGGCCATGCCCAAGCCCGGCGGCATGCTGCGCTACGGCATTCCCGTCTATCGCCTGCCCGAAGACGTGCTCGACGCCCAGATTGAACAGCTCAAGGCGCTCGGCGTGGAATTTCAGTGCGGAACGCGCGTGGGCAAGGGCTGCGACTGCAGCATGGAAGACCTCTACGAACTCGGCTACAAGGCCGTGTTCATCGCTCCCGGCGCGACCAAAAGCCGCAAGCCCGGCGTGCCCGGCGAAACGCTGCCCGGCGTGCTCTACGGCGTGGAATTTCTCTGCGCGGTCAGGCAGAACCGTCAGCAGCCGCTCTCCGGCAAGGTCGTGGTGATCGGCGGCGGAGCCGTGGCCATGGACGCCGCCATCACCGCCCGCAAGATGGGCGCGCAGAGCGTGGACCTCTACTGCCTGGAAAGCCGCGAAGAAATGCCCGCCTTCAAGCACGACATCGACGACGCCCTGAACGCCGGCGTCACGCTGCATCCGGGCTGGGGCCCCGTGGCCGTGGAAGGCGAATCCTCCGTCAAGGCCATAACGATGCGCCGCTGCCTCTCGGTGTTCAACGCCGAAGGCCGCTTCGCTCCCGCTTTCGACGAGGCCGACACGCAGAGCGTGGAAGCCAACGCCGTCATTTTCGCCATCGGCCAGAGCTCGGATCTTGCGCCCTTTGAAGACGTGGTGGCAACGGAGCGCGGACGCATCAAGGCCGATCCCGAAACCTTCGGCACCTCCTACTGGAAAATTTTTGCCGCGGGCGACGCCGTCACCGGCCCCTCCACCGTGATTTCCGCCATTGCCGGAGGCCGCGAAGCCGCCGTTTCCATCGACCGGCTCATGACCGGCGGACATCTGCACAGCGACAGAAAGGAAACAAGACCCCTCGCAGAAAACCTGCCTGGCGAAGGCGTGATGCTCTCCCCCCGCGTGGATCGCAGGGAAATCATCTCGGACGGCTTTGAGGAAAAGCGCCTCGGTCTCGACGACGTGGACGCCCTTCACGAATCCATGCGCTGCCTCACCTGCGGAGCCAAGGCCCGCGTCAACTACCGCGACGACTGCATGACCTGCTTCTTCTGCGAGCTGCGCTGCCCGGCCCACGCCATCGACGTTCACCCCTTCAAGGAAAGACTGCCGTTCACGCTGGAACGCAATTTCGGAGGTTTTTAATATGGCTGTACCCATTGTCTATACTACGGATGTTCTTGTCGTCGGCGGCGGATTTTCCGGTTCCTGGGCGGCGCTCAGCGCGGCGGCCGCGGCGAAGGACGTGCTCATTGTGGACAAGGCCGCCCGCGACTGGCGCGGTCTCGGCATGATGAGCGGCGGCGACATGATCGTCATGCAGCCGGAATTCAAGGTGGAAGACCTGCTCGACGAAATGGTCTATTACTACGACGGCCTCTGCGATCAGCCGCTCGTGCGCAAGATTCTCGAACACTCCTACGACCGCTTCTGCGATCTCGAACGCTGGGGTCACATCTTCGCCCGCGACGAAAAGGGGAATCTGCGCGCCGTGGTGCAGCGCGGCCTCAAGTACATGCGCTATTACCTGTATCACCCCTACGGCAAGGGCGGCCCCCACACCTGCAACACGCTGTACGATCAGCTCGCCCTGCGCGGCGTACGCCGCATCTCCAACATTCAGATAGTGAAGCTCATCAAGCGTTCCGGCCGCGTGGTCGGCGCGGCCGGCTTCCACACCCGCAGCGGTCTGCCCTGCGTCATCAAGGCCGGAGCTGTCATTCTCTGCACCAACACGGGCGGCTTCAAGATGTCGTATCTCAGCAACACCTCCGCCGGCGAAGGCGCGCTGCTCGGCTACGAGGCCGGAGCCACGTTCCAGAACATGGAATTCCTCCAGAACTGGACCTGCCCCATGGCCTTCGCCTGGGAAGGACAGACCGGCATGCTGCCCTACGGCGCCCGCTTCGTGAACAGCAAGGGCGAAGACTTCATGAAGAAGTATTCCCCGCTGCGCGGCGCCAAGTCCGACCCGCACTACAACATTCGCGGCATGGTGCTCGAAACCCGCGCGGGCAACGGCCCCACCTACTTCGACACCAGCACCATGTCGGCGGAAGGCGTGGAAGTCATGACCCCTACCGGCGGCTGGATGCTGCTCAACGCCGAAAAGCTCAAGAAGCTCGGCATTGACTTCTTCCACCAGAAAACGGAATGGATGCCTCAGTTTCAGTACATCTTCGGCGGCATGAAGACCGATCTCGACTGCCGCACCGGCGTGCCCGGCCTGTTTGCCGCCGGACGCGCAAGCAGCCTGCACACGGGCGTGTACATGGGCGGCTGGGACACCTGCATGACCAGCACCACCGGCTGCTTTGCCGGCGAAGCCGCGGCCGCCGAAGCCATGAATGTGGCGCACGACGACTTCGACGCCGCCGAAGCGCTGGAGGAAATCGCGCCCGTCACCTCGCTCGTCGGTCGTCCGGGCATTCCTCCCAAGGACGTGGTGCGCTCCATTCAGGAGCTCATGGTTCCCGCCGACGTGTCCGTGCTCAAGACCGGGCAGGGACTCAACCGCGCGCTGCATCAGCTGGCGCACATCCAGAACGACTACATTCCCGACATGACGGCCCAGGATCCCCATTACCTCATGAAGCTCATGGAAGCCCGCGGCATGGCGCTCGTGGCCGAAATGTACCTGCGCGCCTCACTCGCCCGCAAGGAATCGCGCTGCGGACACTTCCGCGAAGACTATCCGCTGCGCGCCGGAGCTCCGGAATGGATTCGTCTGAGCCGCGGAGAAAACGGCATGAACATCGAATTCACCCCCGTGCCCTGCGGCAAGGAAGGCTATCCCGTGAAGCCCTACCGCTACTACATGGACGACTTCGATTACCCCGATCAGCCCCACAGCGCGGAACAGAACGTCGCGGAGGCCTAGTCGGTCTTTTCCCGATCACTGTCAGAACGCCGGCGGGGCGAATGCCGACGCCGCCCCGCCGCTCCTTTCTCCATCATTGCCACTCGGAGGTGCATGATGACGCTCCCTTCCTTCAGCGATCCCGTTTTCCGCCGTCAGGCGACCGGATGCCTCATCTCTCTGCTTGCTTACTGCGTGATTTTTCTGCTGCCCACGCCGGACGGTCTCAGTCCTGCGGGAAAGAAATCCCTGGCGCTCATGATTTCGGCCATCATCGTATGGGTGTTCGACGCCCTTCCGCTGGCCATGTCTTGTACTCTTTTTCTCTTTTTGCAGGCAGTGCTCGGCACGGTATCGCTGGACGACGCGCTCCATCGCTTCGCCATTCCGCCGGTGTTCTTCTGCTTTGCCATGTTCTGCATCGTGGTGGCGTTTCAGAATTCCGGGCTCACCAGACGCATCGTGCTCTGGACGAGCATGAAGTCGAAGGGAAAGCCGGGACGGCTCCTTTTTCTGCTCATGATGATGAGCGGCCTGCTCTCCACCATTCTGGCCGACGTGCCCGTGGTGGCCATGATGTTCCCCGTGGCGCTGTTCCTGCTCGAAAAGAATGAATGCGTTCCCGGAAAGAGCTCCTTCGGCAAGGCCGTCATGCTCGGCCTGCCCCTTGCCTGCCTCATCGGCGGCGTAGGCACCCCGGCAGGAAGCGGCACCAACATTCTTACCATGAACATGCTCGCCTCCACCGCAGGCGTGCAGATATCGTTCTTCGAATGGTCGGCCATCGGCCTTCCCATGACTCTGCTGCTCATTCCCGTGGCGTGGTGGGCCGTCATGAAGATTTATCCGCCGGAACTCACCAGTCTCGCGGGCATGGAACAGCTCTGCGAAGACTATGAATGCCTCGGCCCGCTCGGACGCAGGGAAAAGCTGTACATCGCGCTTCTGGCCTTCAACCTGCTGCTCTGGTGCACCACGGGCATTCACGGGCTTCCCCTGGCGACCGCGGCCGTGCTCGGCAGCATACTTTTCGCCCTGCCCGGCGTTTCCCTCATAAGCTGGGAGCAGGACAAGCACAAAATAGGCTGGGACATTCTCTTCCTCGTGGGCGCGGCGAACTCCCTCGGCGTAGCCCTGTGGCAGAACGGCGCGGCCACCTGGATAGCCGATACCTTCCTCAGCGGCATGAGCTCCCTGCCCCTCGTGGCGGTCATCGCCCTCGTGTCGCTGTTCACCATTCTCATTCATCTGGTCATTCCCGTGAACACCCCCATCGTGGGCGTCATTCTTCCGCCGGTGGCGGCCATCGCCGCGGCCATGGGCATCAACCCCGCCCTGCTGGCCCTGCCCCTCGGCTTCAGCGTTTCCGCAGCCGTGCTGCTTCCCCTCGACTCCGTCTCCCTCGTCACCTATCAGGCCGGATACTACAAGATGACCGACATGTTCAAACCGGGCATCATCATCTCGGCGGCCTGGGTTGTCATCACCGTGGCCGTCATGTACCTTATCGCCAGACCTCTCGGTCTGATGTAGCCCTTCGGCCGTTCCCGCTCCCGGGAACGGCCTTGCCATATTCCGGCATGTTCCCGTGCCGCGCATCGGAGAACTTATGCCTTCCGTTCCCGAATCCGCCATTCTCACCGCTACGATTCCGGGCATCAATCAAATGTGGGCGCAGCTGCTTTTTCTCGCCGCAAAGCAGAAACACGCCAGGGGAACCTATCTGTACCTGTACGACGACCCGGAACACAGCTTCTACTTTCTGGAAAAAGGCCGCGTCACCATACTGCACGGCGCAACCAACGGACAGGTGCAGAACATGCTCTACATGCAGCCGGGCACGCTCCTCAACGTGGCTCATGCGCTCGGCAGCTCCATGACTAGGTTTCTCGATTCCGGCTGCCAGTTCTTCTGCCTCACGGACGTCGTGCTCTGGAAGTTTCCGGGCTCCCTGCTGCACGATCAGGACTTCATCCGCAGCCATCCGGCCTTCATCGAGAACCTCATGTCCTCCATCGGGCTCAAGCTGCTGCTCATGCACAACACCCTTTCCAATTCCGGCACGGGAAACACCCTCTCGAAGCTCTGCCGCTTCTGCCTCAACATGTCGCAGGCCAGCGGCAACGCCCGGGAACTTTCGCCCGGCATCTCCCAGACGGAACTGGCCAACCTGCTCGGTGTTCACCGCATCTCCCTGCTGCGCGTCATTCAGAAGCTCAAGCGCGACGGCGTGCTTCAGGAACTCACCAGAGACCGGCTCGTCATAAAAGATCTGGAGAAACTGCGCTCTCTCGCCATGCAGTAGCACCCGGACGCGGCAAAAGCGCACAAAAAAAGCGGGGAACAAACCCCGCTTTTTTCATCTTCAAAATCGGACTACATGTCTATGCCCATCCAGGTCTTGGCGGCCCAGCCGATGAAGAACGAAATGGCCGCCACGCCGAAGCTGATGGAAAGCATTTCCACGAACTGCGGACGGAAGGCTTCGCGACGCACCACCGCCACGAAGAAGGTGAACAGGCAGATGATGCAGCCTGCGTTGAACAGGCAGAACAGCAGCGCCAGATACGGCGAGGAAAACACGCCGTACGGCAGAAGCAGCAGCGCCACGGTAATCATGTAGGCAATGCCGGTATAGACGGCGGCCTTGAGCGGATGCTTTTCCCCGGGCTCGGCCTTCTTGGAAAGGTATTCCGAAGCGGCCATGGACAGCGTGGCCGACACGCCGGTGATGAAGCCCGCAAGCCCCACCGTGTCGTTGTTGCCGAGGGCGAGAGTAAAGCCCGCCAGAGCGCCGGTCAGCTCCACCAGCGCGTCGTTGAGGCCGAGCACCATGCTGCCGATGTACTTGAGGCGCTCCTCGTCCACCATTTCGGCCAGACGGCGTTCGTGAATCTCTTCCTCTTCCATGATGCCCCTGGCTTCCGGCACGTCCTCAATGAGTCCGGCATAGCGCTTTCCCGCGCCGTCTTCGCCCGATTCCAGCAGATTGATCACGAAGGTCAATCCGAAAATCCAGCCCAGCACGCCGTAGAAAAACACCTTGAGGCGTTTGGCTTCCGCCTTCTTGCCCGTGTAGCGGCTCCACACCTCGCAGTGACGCGCCTCGTCCGCGGCCATGCGGCGAAGCACTTCGCCGTTTTCTCCGCCCACGCGTCGCGCAAGTCTGGTGTAGATTTCGCTGTCGGTCTTTTCATTGATCTGCATTTCTTCCAGCAGCTGAAGCGTACTTTCCCTCATGTGTCCCCCTTGCGGCGTTCCGCCGTTATGTTGTGCCTCTCCGTGATACGCCAGGCCCGGCACGCTGGCAACCGACCCCGGATCCCGCGGCCGGGAGCTCGCCCTTCCGCATGACTCCCGCCTCTGCGGAAGGAAAAAGCGCTTGTGATAAACGAGGGCACGCCGTATAAATACGGACGAACCCCCAACACAAGGAGAACGGACAATGGCTCTGGATCCCAAGCAGCACGCGGACTGGGAAATCGCCCAGGACGCGGAATCCCGCATGAAAGACATTTACCAGATCGGCAGAGAGCTGGGCCTTGAAGACAAGGAACTGCTCCCCTATGGCCACGTCATGGGCAAGGTGGACTATCAGTCCGTGCTCTCCCGCCTGGCCGACCGTCCCAACGGTAAGTATGTCGATGTGACGGCCATCACCCCGACTCCTTTCGGGGAAGGCAAGTCCACCACCACCATCGGCCTCGTGCAGGGCCTCGCCAAACGCGGCCGCAAGGTTTCCGCGGCCATCCGTCAGCCTTCCGGCGGCCCCACCATGGGCACCAAGGGCTCCGCGGCGGGCGGCGGTCTTTCGCAGTGCATTCCCCTCACCCAGTATTCCCTCGGCTTCACCGGCGACATCAACGCCGTCACCAACGCCCACAACCTGGCCATGGTGGCGCTCACCGCCCGCATGCAGCACGAACGCAACTACGACGACGAAAAGCTGCTCCGTCTTTCCGGTCAGCCCCGTCTGAACATCGATCCCACCAACGTGCGCATGAACTGGGTCATCGACTTCTGCTGCCAGGCCCTGCGCAACGTGGTCATCGGCATGGGCGGCAAGTCCGACGGCTTCATGATGTCCTCCCATTTCGACATTTCCGTGTCTTCCGAAGTCATGGCCATCCTTTCCGTGGCCCGCGACCTCAAGGACATGCGCGAACGCCTCGGCCGCATCATCGTGGCCTACGACCGGGCGGGCAAGCCCGTGACCACCGAAGATCTGCAGGTGGCGGGCGCCATGGCCGCCTGGATGATCGACGCCATCAAGCCCAACCTCATCCAGACCATCGAAGGGCAGCCCGTGTTCGTTCACGCGGGCCCCTTTGCCAACATCGCCCTCGGCCAGAGCTCCGTCATCGCCGACCGCCTCGGCCTCAAGCTCTCCGAATACCACGTCACGGAATCCGGCTTCGGCGCGGACATCGGCTACGAAAAGTTCTGGAATCTCAAGTGCCACTACAGCGGACTCGCTCCGGACGCGGCCGTGCTCGTGGCCACCGTGCGCGCGCTCAAGAGCCACGGCGGCGCCCCCCTGCCCAGACCCGGACGCGCCCTGCCCGAAGAATACCGTCAGGAAAACGTGGGCTTCGTGGAAAAGGGCTGCTGCAACCTGCTGCATCACATCCGCACCATCAAGAAGTCCGGCACCTCGCCGGTGGTGTGCATCAACGCCTTCGTCACCGACACGCCCGCGGAAATCGCCCGCATCCGTGAAATCTGCGAAGCCGAAGGCGCGCGCGTGGCCGTTTCCACGCACTGGGAGCACGGCGGTGAAGGCGCGCTCGAACTTGCCGACGCCGTCATGGACGCCTGCAACGAAAAGACCGACTTCCGTCCGCTCTACGACTGGAACGCTCCCTTCAAGGAACGCATTGAAAAGATCGCCCGCGACGTGTACGGCGCCGACGGCGTGGACTACAGCCCCGAGGCCGAAAGCCGCCTCGCCGAAATGCAGGCCCGCTCCGACGCCGCCGAGCTCGGCGTGTGCATGGTGAAGACGCAGTATTCCCTCTCCGACAACCCCGACCTCAAGGGCGAGCCTTCCGGCTGGCGCCTCAAGATCCGCGACGTGCTGCTCTACGGCGGCGCGGGCCTCGTGGTTCCCGTTTCCGGCAAGATTTCGCTCATGCCCGGCACCGGCTCCAATCCCGCCTTCCGCCGCGTGGACGTGGACACCGAAACCGGTCAGGTTCACGGCATCTTCTGATAATTTCAGCAGAGCGGGGGCGGGCGTTTCTCCGTCCCCGCGCAAGACGAAGGCGTCCGGATCAAGAATCTGGACGCCTTCGTCGTTAAAAAACAGGGGGCAGTCTGCGCGTCAGGCCTGGAAGGCTCGCACAAAAAGCATGACGGCGGAAACCGCGAGCATGGCCAGCACCAGACGACGGAAAACGCCGGGATTGATGCGGCGGATCACGGGAATGCTCACCAGCACGCCCGCCACGGTGCAGGGCGCGGCCCACGCGGCGTAATGCATGATCTGCGGCGTGTAGAGGCCGTTTCGCCACTGCACGAAGGCAAGACACACCATGCTCAGGGCGGCCATGGAGTTCAGCACGGAAAGCGTGGTTTCCTTGCTCCAGCCGCGCATCACGGCGTACATGGCCAGCACGGGACCGCCCATGCTGGTGGAGCTCAGCAGGATGCCGGAAACCACGCCCATGGGCACAATGCTCCACACCGGAATACGGAACGCGCCGCGCATGCGGCCGGACACGGCCTGCCAGAGAAGAAACAGCACCAGAATGACGCCGCAGGCCAGCAGAATGACCTTCACCGGAGCCACCCTGAGCACGGCCATGCCGATGGGAATGCCTGCTAGGCCGCTCACAAAGGCCAGGGCAAATTCCAGCTTCGGCAGATTGCGATGATAAAAGAACGCGATGGTCACGGTGATGGCCGTGCCCACAAGACAGCCGAACACAATGGCGTCCTTCGCATCCATGGCCAGGGTCAGAAGCGGCACGGCGAAGAGATTCCCCCCGAACGAGGTCACGCCGTTGACGAATCCCGCCAGAAACCAGACGACATTGATGTAGAGAGCAGTAAGCATGGGTCCGACCCCCTCAAGGCTGCGGTATTCCTCTGGTCTTAGAGCACAACGGCCTTTTCTGTAAAGGGAGGAAGCGCCGGGCCCGACTGCGGAGCGAAAAAAAATGACTCCGCCCCGCGAGGAACATCGGCGGACGCACAGGCTTTTTCTTATTATTGACAAATTTGTGGAGTTGCTGCGATTTCCGGCAGCGCGCGGCAAAACTCGCAAATTTCCTTGCCGCACAATAAATTGCAACATTTTTCACACAGTAGTCTTTCTTCTATATTTTGCTTGCTATATTTGATTTCCCGATGATATCAACATAAATGTAAATCAGAGCATCGTCACGTTCACCATAACCCTTTTTGCGTCCGCAGCCGGCGTTCTGGTGCGGCCTTCCTTCAGGAGGAAAAGGTCAAGCATGCTCTAACAACCTGAAATGGCGAGGAGTTGTCACCATGGAAGAGTTCTCACAATTCATCAAGGTTCTGGACGGCTACGTCTGGGGGCCGGTCATGATGGCCCTGATTCTCGGTACAGGCCTGTATCTCACCTTCGGGCTGCGCTTCCTGCCCTGGACGCGCCTCGGCGAAGGATTCCGCCTCACCTGGAAAGGACGCGCCAAGAACAACGACGTACATGGAGAACTTTCCCCGTTTCAGGCTCTCATGACGGCCCTTGCCGCCACCGTGGGCGTGGGCAACATTGCCGGCGTGGCCACGGCCATCTTCACCGGCGGCCCGGGCGCCCTCTTCTGGATGTGGTGTACCGCCATGGTGGGCATGGCCACCAAGTACGCGGAAACCGTGCTCGCCCAGAAATACCGCGAAGTCACCCCCGCCGGACACGTTGTGGGCGGCCCCATGTACTACATTAAAAACGGCCTCGGCAAAAAATGGGCCTGGCTCGGCACGCTCTTCGCGCTGTTCGGCGGCATCTGCGGCTTCGGCATCGGCAACATGACGCAGTCCCACTCCATCGCCGACGCCCTGCACGCCTCCTTCGGCGTTCCGCCGGCCGTCTCCGCCGTGATCATGTTCGTGCTCATCGCCATCGTCATCATCGGCGGCGTGTCCCGCATCGGCGCAGTGTCGAGCAAGCTCGTGCCGTTCATGTCCATCGTTTACATCATCTGTTCCCTCGTCGTCATCGCCACAAACATCGACAAGGTGCCCGGCGTGTTCGCCATGATCTTCCACGACGCCTTCACCGGCACTGCGGCCGCCGGCGGCTTTGCCGGCTCCACCGTCATGCTGGCCCTGCAGATGGGCGTGGCGCGCGGCATCTTCTCCAATGAAGCCGGTCTCGGCTCCGCGGCCATGGCCCACGCCACCGCCACCACGGACGATCACGTGGCCATGGGCTACGTCGGCATGCTCGGACCGTTCATCGACACCATCATCGTCTGCACCATGACCGGCCTCACCATTCTCTGCTCCGGTCTCTGGAACGTGGAAGGCGCGCTTTCCGGCGCTCCCCTCACGGCCGCGGCCTTCGAGTCCGCCCTGCCCGGCATCGGCTCCGTCATGGTGTCCGTGTGCCTCGCCATGTTCGCCTTCTCCACCATCCTCGGCTGGTGCGTGTATTCCGAACGCTGCTGGATCTACCTGCTGGGCGACAAGGCTCTCAAGCCCTTCCGCATCATCTTCGTCTGCGTGGTGCCCGTGGGCGCGCTCATGACCCTCGACCTCGTGTGGGACATCGCCGACGTGCTCAACGCCCTCATGGCCGTGCCCAACCTCATCGGTCTGCTGCTGCTCAGCCCCGTGCTGTTCAAGATCTCCCGCGAATACGACCGCTGATGTCTTCCTGAATGCAAAAACGAGCCCCGGAGAAATCATTCCCCGAGGCTTTTTTTGCAGCAGGCCCGGGGCTTTTCCCTCAGGCACCCCGCCTTCTTCGTCATGGCAGGCTCAGGCCTCAACATCCAGCAAAAGCCCCAGGCCACCCGCGCCCGCAGAAAAACATTCCTTGAACGCTGCGCCGGAAGGCAAGTCCCCCAACCAGCACGGGCCGCCTCAAGCGCGTTATCCCTGTTCTCCATGAAGGCATCGCGCCCCGACAATCTCCGATCGGCGACCACTCATCCGGCCCTGCCGCGCACGCAAAATCCCCTCCGCTCCGCGGCGCGCCTACCCGCCCTCTGGCGTCGTTCGACGCTTCGCGCTACAACTGCGGCTGTCCCTTTCCCTGAACCCGTCCCAAGGTCCGACCATGCCCCGAATTCTGCTTCACGTCTGCTGCGGCCCCTGTTCCCTCATGCCCATCGTGCATCTGC
>NZ_DBMAHT010000016.1:0-30372 GCF_057866825.1 Mailhella sp. | reverse complement strand
GGGAACCACCCGTAGCGGTTGACTTTCCATGATGCCAGGGGCCGTACCACGAGGCCACGCCCGACTGGAAAGAGGCATCCTGGCCATAAGCCGACGGCAAGGCGAGGAACAGGCACAAAAGCCACGCTCCGAACACTGCCATCAGACTTCGGTAGGAAGATGATGTCATGCAGACTCCGGGTTGAGATGAAGTCACGCGGCCGATCCGTCTGCGATCCTGGCTGCGTGGAGCGGAAATCGCCCTTTTTCCTCTGCCCGCCGCGATCACTCCCGAAGCGGGGCGCGGCTCCGATGCGCAAGGCAAGCCGAAAGTCCATGCTTCAGAGGACCTCGGGAACGGAGGAAAACGACGGAAGCACGACACGCTTCAAAACGTCTGTCGTCTTCCGTACACGTCTCATAGGGGTCTAATATCTCATCCGGAAAAAAATCTGTCAAGCCGGCCTGTATAACGCCCCGATTTCTTCTGTAAAACTCTCATATTTCACAACGGAGCACTGCAATTTTTCCCGCCTTTCTGCCGGACGCTCCGGCCTGCGGCTTGCGCCCCGACGCCCGTCGTACTACTATGGAAACCCATTTTTTTATGCCGCAGGTACCGTCATGACACATCGCTCTCTCCGCTTCGATCCCCAGGACTATCAGCTTCTCGCCATGATCAACCGCACCGTGACGAAAAGCCAGAAAGGCCTGCCCAGCCTCATGCCGCAGCTCAGTCCTTCCGGCATCATGGAGCTCGCCGTGCCCGTGGAGCTGCGCATGGCCTCCGCGGTGCTGCGGCTGCTCGACACCCTCTCCCAGGGCCGGGCCGACGACAGAATCGAAGCGCTTGCCGCCCTGCGCGACGAAGTGCTCGTCATGGCACGCACGTCTCTGCGCATCAACACGGGCCGCGTGCTCGTGCAGCTCATGAAGGAGCTCGTGCGCTCCCACGGCGATTTTGAAACCCAGCTCCGCCTTGCCCACGACTTCCGTCAGGCGGCAAGCGGCCGTCACGCCGTGGTGCGCCGCCTTCTGCACCGCTACTTCATGCTGGAAATGCCCGAAGACTGGAACCAGGCCGTGTTCGACAACCATGTTCACGACGCCAACACCAAGGGCCGCAAGAACGCCACGCACCTCATCATGGACGCCTGGCTCAAGGGCATACGCTCCCTTACCGTCATCTACTACAACTACGTTGCCCCCGAGGCCGCAAGCGAACTCATCCGCGCCGCGCGCATCATGGGCATCACCGTGCGCATAGGCCTGCTCTTCCACGCGCCCTACCTCGGACGGCTGGTCGATCTCATCTGGATACCGCGCGGCTTCACCAACGACGAAGACTTCATCGCCTTTCTTTCCACGCCGGCCATGTCCACGCTCATGAACGAGGGCCGCGCCGCCACTCGCTGGCTGGAAAAGCGCATACTGCGCCTGCTCGAATACTGGAACCGCATCGAACGCTTCCGCCTTGAGCCCATGCTCCACGAAACGCCCGAAGCGCTGGATGAGCACGAATTCATGCTCTTTGTGGGACACGGTCAGGCGTCGCTGCTGCACCTTGCCGAATTCATTCATAAAAAGCTCTTTCCTCTGCTGGAGAAGCGCGCCCGGCACATCCGCGACCTGCTCGCCTCCCCCGACGTGTCCGCGGAAGAGAGCCTCGGCTTCATGCACGAGCTCGACATTCTGGACAAGTTCACCACCGAAACCGTGATTGCCAGACTGAACGATCCCGAACTCTTTCCCGAAACGTCCGCGCTCCAGAACGCCTGCGAATCCGCCGACTGTCCGGAGCTGCTCAATCAGACGCCGCTGCACCTGCTCACGCGGCTGTGCGATCTCAAGAGCGGCTGCCGCATCACCCTGAATTTGGCGCGCCTCTCCGCCGAAGACGTGCTCAATCTGCTCTGGGACTGCCAGGGCCGCATCACGCATCTGGAGCTCTTCAATCTCAAGGACTGGCAGAACGGCGATCTGGAACATCTGCAGTCCATCAACGAGCTGCAGCGCGCCATCAACGAAGGCAGCGTGCCGCGGCTCAAGCAGATCATCATCGGCATGCTCCGGGACGCCGGAGCCCTGCCCGAGGTTTCCGAACAGGAAGGATTCAGCACGCCGCGCGGCAGCGCCACCCTGCACTCCGCCGACGCGCCCAAGTCTCCCCGCGTGCGCAAGCTGCGCATCATTCTTCAGAACATTCCCGTGCTCTGCGGCTACTATCAGACGGCAAAGCTTCGCGCCACCATGGGCACCGACTCCACGAGCCGCCCCGGCCACCGTTACGGCATGGGCCTCGCCTATCCCGAAACCCTGCCCCTGCGCGCCCGCAGAGAACTGAACGATCCGCGCCGCTCCGCGCATCTTCTGCTGCCGCTGCGCACCGAGCTGCTCGAACAGGTTACCTACAGTTCCGACGCCCCGGGCGAAGAATCCTCGCGTCTGGAATGCCTGCTGCGACGCATTCCCGGCTTCCGCCACTTCCGGCAGGACAGCCACACCGAATGGACGCCCGTTTCGGAAAACACCGTGGTCTGCAATCACGGCGACTGCTCCATCGCCACCGCCGACGTGAGCTCCACGCGGGGCAACATCATCACTCTCGGCGGCACGGACGCGAACATGACCAACGGCTTCATGCCCGCCAAGCCCCGCAGCGAAAGTCTGCTGGAAAAGAGCCACTACCTCAACACCGGCTTCTCCAACGCGCTCTGCGTGGTGGTGGGCTTCATTCCCGCATTTTTGTCCTTCCTGTTCACTCAGACAGGCCTGCTCGCCTGGATCGGCGCGCCGCTCTGGTTCCTCATTTCCGGGCTGCGCAACATTCTGCAGGCCGTGCTCGGCAGCGGCGGGCTGCACCGCTCCTCCGTACTGCACTGGAAAAGCTACGTGAGCTGGTCGAGCCTGTACGTGTCCCTCATGTACAACGGGCTTTCCGTGGTGCTGCTCGAACCCATCCTGCGCTGCCGCATCCTTGAACAGGGCATGGGCGTCAACGCCGTAAACTCTCCCCTGCTCACCTATTCCATACTCATGGCAGGCTGCGGCGCGTACAAGGTGGCCACCCATCTGCTGCGGGGCTTTTCAAGCAAGAGCATTCTTTCGGACATTTTCTGCATTCTGCTTTCGCTCCCGCTTGCGCTGCTCTTCCACGCGGCGCTCATGCTCATGATCACCCTTGCCGGCGGCAGTCCGGAAACGCTGGCGGCCGCCGCGGTGTTCGTGGTCAAGCTCGCGTCGGACACGGTCATCGGCGTGGTGGACGGCATTGTGGACAGAGGCCGCAACATACGTCGGCGCATGGCCGACTACCGCAGCCGTCTGCACGAATCGCTCGCGCTCTACGGCAGGCTTGAGGAACTCTTCCCCGAGAAGAACGTCATGGCGCTGCTGGGACGCCCCGAAACGCTGCCCCGCATCGTGAAGGCCGTCGATCCGCAGCTGTGGCTGGACATGATCATCAACGCCCTCGATCTCATGTACTTCTGGTTCTATCAGCCCCGGGCCAACTATGCGCTCGACATCATGCTGCGGCGCTTTTCCGACAGCGAACGGCAGGTGCTGCTGCGCATGCAGCAGATTCTCATGCTGGAAAAGGAAGTGAGTCAGCTTCTGGTGGACGGGCTGGTGGGCCGCAACTTTGCCGCGCCGCTCTCCTTCTACCTGGCCAGAAACGAAGAATATCTGCGTCAGATGAAGGCCGTGTGCCTGCCGCCGCAGCCGCAGAAGTAGCCGCGGCGACGCGTTTTCACTGCGCGGGCCAGTTATCGAGACCGCCGAGCGAGGCGAGCGCCATGTAGAGCACAATGCCCGCCGAGGTGGACAGGTTGAGACTGCGGATGCAGTTTCGGATGGGAATGCGCACGTGTTCCTGCGCCGCGGCCTGCACGTCGGCGGGAAGTCCGGAGGATTCAGGCCCGAAAAGCAGACTGTCCCTGTCGGAAAACGCGAAGCGATGCACGCCGACGCCGCGTCTGGCACTCGTGGCCACCAGTCTGCGGCCTGCGCCGTCGGCGCGAAGATAGGCGTCCAGCGAAGGCCACGCGGTCACATCCACATGAGGCCAGTAGTCGAGCCCGGCGCGGCGCAGATGCCTGTCGTCGATGGAGAAGCCGAGCGGCTCTATGAGATGAAGACGCGTGCCCGTGCCTGCGCACAGTCTGGCGATGTTGCCGGTGTTCGGCGGAATTTCAGGATGATACAGAACAATGTGCAGCATGGATGCTTCCGTGAGCCCGGGCGCGCTCACAACGCGCCGAAAAGCGAAAAGAAAAACGCCCGACGCTCTTGAGCGCGGACGTCACACAAGACGGCGGAACCGCCGTTCTGCCGGAACGCGGAAAGAAAGCGGAACAGGCGCGGCCTCTTCCGCCGTTTTTCCTTCGATCAATGATGTCTGTTGGGAGACGTTTTCTTGATATAGGTAAGGGCGCAGATCACCGCAATGATGCCGACGAAGAAGAAAAGGAAGTCCATGACGCTCTCCTGTGCTGAGGAATGCCCTGCGGGCGAACAATGCCTGTTTACCATATCCCCAAGCGGCTGTTTGCGCAAGAGTCCCGAGGGGAAACGGCGTTCCCTTTCGGCCGTTCGTTTCCGTTGAAAAGCGGGGGCGCAAAAGACGCATCGACCGCCCGGCTGCGCGCATTCCGGAGGAGGGGCGTCCGCGCCGCTTTCCCTCCCCGCCAGGGCCCGAGCGCTTTTCCCCCTCAACAGCGCGCACCGGGGCTGTCTGCCGCCCCGCCTGCAAGCCCGGCATCCGGCACGGCGCGGCAAAAAAAGACGCGCGACTGCTTTTGCCCGCCTCCGGCCCGCTGCCCGCTCCAACTCTCCGCTTTTGCCGGACTTTTCCGAATTTCCCCGCCGGTTCTCGTTGCGGGCGGCAGGCACATGGGCTATGCTCTCCCCCGTTCAACCTTTGTTTCGTCAGGAAAACGCCATGATACGAGTCGATCTTCACACCCACACCAATCATTCCCACGCGCGCGACAGCGTCCGGCAGATGTTCGACGCCGGGCAGGCCAAGGGCCTTGTCGTTCAGGGATTTTCCGAACATTCCCCGCGGCCCGCGGGATACGACTACCCCTCGGAATACCGCGAACATCTTTCCGCCACCTTCAACGACTATCTGGCCGAAGTGTCGGCCCTGAAGGAAGAGCAGGCCCCCAGAGGCGTCACCGTGCTGCTCGGCCTTGAAGTGGACTGGCTGGAAAACGAAGTGCCCTACCTGCGCGCCATGACCTCGGAACATCACTACGACTACCGCATCGGCGGCATTCATTTTCTCGATCACTGGGGCTTCGACTCCGCAGCCTCCGACTGGGAGCCGCTCTCCTTCGAAGAGCGCTGCGCCCTTTACGAGAAGTACTACCGCACCATGAAGGCCATGGCCGAAACAAGGCTCTTCAACATCGTGGCGCATCCCGATCTCATCAAGATATTCTCCGTGGAGGACTTCCGCCGCTGGCTGGATATGCCCGCAAGCATGGATCTTGTGGGCGACGCGCTCACGGCCGTGCGCGACGCGGGCATGGCCATGGAAATTTCCTCCGCCGGTCTGCGCAAGCCCTGTCAGGAAATCTACCCCGGCCCGAAGATCCGCCGACTCGCCCATGAGCTCGGCCTGCCCATCACCTTCGCGTCGGACAGCCACGCCACCGAACAGGTGGCCTGGAACTTCGACGAGCTGGCCCGCTGCGCCGCGGCCGAAGGCTGGAAGGAAAGTCTCATCTTCTGCCGGGGCAAGGTGACCGCCATGCCTTTCGACGTCGACTGAGCATCTTCCGCAGGCACGCCCCGCAACCGCGCCCTGCCCTGCCGCGGCCACTTCGTGCGCCCGGGCCGGAACAATCTTCCGCGGCCCATTCCCGACAGGTCCGGCGCATGGGAGGAACGGGCCCAGCTGCAACAATTTGCAAGCATTCCGCCCTTGGCAGGGCGTCGAAGCATGGTTATCCTTTCCCCATGGCCTTGCGACCACAACATCAGGAGAAACTATGACCAGCCAACTCAAGACCCTACTGCTCATGGCCGGCCTTTCCGCCGTGCTCATCGTCATGGGCAGCGCCCTCGGCGGCAGACAGGGCATCGTCATCGCCCTCGTGCTCGCCGTCATCATGAACATCGGAAGCTTCTGGTTCTCCGACAAAATCGTGCTTTCCATGTACCGGGCGCAGGAACTTTCCCCGGAAGACGCGCCCATGGTGCATCAGATAGTGGAAGAGCTCGCCGGACGCGCGGGCGTGCCCAAGCCCCGGCTGTTCATTGTTCCGCAGGAGGCCCCCAACGCCTTCGCCACGGGCCGCGATCCGGAACACGGCGTCATCGCCGTGACGGACGGCATCATGCGCCTGCTGCCGCCGGAACAGCTCCGCGGCGTGCTCGCCCATGAAATGGCCCACATCGCCCACCGCGACATCCTCATCCAGACCGTGGCCGGCGTGCTCGGTTCCGCCATCACGGCCATCGCCAACATGCTGCAGTTCTCCATGATCTTCGGCGGTTCGCGCGACGAGGACGGCAACAGCAATCCGCTGGCCGCCATCGCCATGATGATTCTCGGTCCACTGGCCGCCACCCTCATTCAGATGGCCATTTCCCGACGCCGCGAATACATGGCCGACGCCGCGGGCGCCGAATACTGCGGCGATCCGCTGGCCCTCGCCGGAGCCCTGAACAATCTCGACGCCTACAGCAGGCACATCGCCATGCAGGCCAATCCGGCCACGGAAAACATGTTCATCGTGTCGCCGCTCTCGGGAGACACCATGCGCCGCATGTTCAGCACGCATCCTCCCATGGAAGAGCGCATCGCCAACCTGCAGGAAATGGCCCGCACCGGCCGCTATCCCGGCTAGGCAATCCATCCTTCCGTCTGCAGGGCGGGATCCGCAGCACGCGGGTCCCGCCTTTTTCGTTCATTTTCGCCTTGCATTTCCCCCCGGATTACGCCACCCTCTCAGCAACCTTTCGGCAGCCTTTTTCCGCACAGGATTTTCCATGATCACACCTCTCTTTTCTGCTCCCGACAGCTTCGCCCGGCGCGGGCTGGAACAACTGTTCCTCGTTCTCGACCGCGTCATGCCCATGAACGGTTCCCAGAAACGCGACCTCCCCATGGCCTGCCGCGATCTTTCTGCGCTGCTCACCACGGAACGCGACGGCCTGAGCCGCCCCTACTGGACTTCCCCCCGTCTGACCTCGGCCTATCTGCGCTATTTTTTGCCCTGGAACCTCGTGCGCCTCTCCGCGCTGCTGCCCGGACTCGATTTCGGCCGCATTCCCGACGAGCCGCTCATTCTCGACATGGGCAGCGGCCCGCTCACGCTTCCGCTTGCGCTGTGGCTCTCCCGCCCCGATCTGCGCTCCCGCCCCGTCACGCTGGTGGCCAGCGACACCACGCCGCACATTCTGGAACTGGGCCGGAACATCTTTGAGGGCATGCGCGCCGCGCTGGATCCGGAAAGCCCGTGGATCATCCGCACCATGCGCTCGTCGGTCACGCAGGCACCGCGCCGCCTCTACGCGAAGCCCGGCTCCCTGTGGATGGCGTGCATGGGCAACGTGCTCAACGAAATGGAGGAACGCCGCGCCAGACCCGGCCATCAGATGGGCGACAGAATGCGCGAACTTTTGGAAAGCACGGCCGACATGCTCTGCGAAGACGGCCTCATTCTTTCCGTGGAACCCGGCACGCGGCAGGGCGGACGCCTCGTCTCGCACCTGCGCAAGAGCGCGCTCGGCGGCGTGGACGAAGAGCCGGAATACAGTGATCTCACGGCCTTTGCCCTGCGCGAGGAGCAGGCGGGCCGCCGCGAAGACGACGATGACGACTGGGACGACGACATGGACGACTTCGGTCTGCCGCCTCTGTTCGAACCGCTTGCGCCCTGCCCCCATGCGGGCCGCTGCCCCATGCTGAATAAGAGAACCACGGCCTGGTGCCATGTGAACGCGCCCGCCGAACACGCGCCCGCCGCGCTGCGCGAACTTTCCGCCCGCGCCGGACTCGACAAGGATTCCATCAGCCTTTCCTTCCTTCTGCTGCGCAAGCTTCGCGAAGAGGACATGGAAAAGTTTTCCGAAGAACAGCCGCAGCCCAAAGGACGCCCCGTGCTCGCCCGCATCGTTTCCGACGCCTTCGTGGTTCCCGGCTATCCCGGACGCGCCCGCTACGCCTGCTCGCCCCTCGGGCTCGCCCTCATTCCCGCCTCGTCGCACCTGCCGCCCGGCGCGCTCTGCGAAGCCTGGCCCACGCGCGAAAAGGACATGAAGTCCCGGGCGATCATTCTTTCCCTGGAGTCTCCGCGTCATTCCGGCAGGGACGAGCGCGAACCGGGGCGATTTTCAACCGAGCGGCGCGACCATCGCCGCCCTGCGCCTGAACGCGGACGCGAATTTCCCGGCCGCCGATCCCCGGCCGAGCGCGGCCGCGCCTTCCCCGAAGAGCGCGACAACGAGACGCGCCGTCCCTCTCCCCGCCGACGGGACAACGATCGCCCCTGGAACGGAGGCACGAGAACATCCCGGAATCAGGAGCGACGCTCCGATAAAACACGCGGAAAACATTGACGAAAATGCCAACTTTCGCTTTTTTGCGGAGCGAAAGCCGTTGCCTCTGGCTTTTTTTTCACAAAAAGAGCATACTTTTTTCATTCGCTTTCAGGCGAAGCATCCTGTAAGGAGACCATCCCATGAACTCTACCGTCGCCCTCATAGCCGCCGCCGTTGTCGTCATCGTTCTCATTGCGGTTCTTGTTCTGCGCAGACAAAAGACCTCCGAACCGGACTCCGACAAGCCGAAGAAGGAGGAGGTCAAGGGCGATCAGGAGCTCTATCAGCTCGGAATGAATCCCATTTCCGAAAAGCCCATCATGTACGCCCTCACCACATGTCAGCACTGCAAGAACACCAGAAAGTTTCTTGATGCCAACCATGTCGATTACATCGTCATCTATCTTGACGAATATGCAGGCTCGCAGCGTTCCGATCTCATGGAAAAAGTGCGTACCTACAATCCCCGCGGAACGTTTCCCACCATTCTCGTGCCGGGCGGCAAGGTCATCGTGGGATTCCGCAAACAGCTCATGCAGGAGGCACTGATTCATGACTCCGGAACAACTGCTTGAACATCTGGCCAAGGGAGCTGAATCCAAGGGATACTATCTTCACGCCGATCACGAGCACTGTCTGGGCACGGCGGAAAGTCTGCTGGCCAACAAGGAGCGCTACGGCTACATGTGCTGCCCCTGCCGTCTGGCCTGCGCGGACAAACAGCAGGACAGCGACATCATCTGCCCCTGCGTGTACCGTGACGCCGACATTGCCGAGTACGGAGCGTGCTTCTGTTCCTTCTACGTTTCCAAGGAACACAAGGACGATCCGGACTTCTTCCCCGAAGTGGAGGAACGCCGAGATCCTTCCCGCGGACTGTAATTCGCCCGTAAACGGAAGACGGGCCGTCCGCTCGACGCAGGCGCAGTGAACCGAAGTCGTCGGCAAAGTCCTTTTCGACGCAGGCGCGGTGAGCGCAGAGCGCCATCTCGGAGCTTTGCATCAGACCGGCCCTCCCCCTGCGCTTCAAAGCGGTCGCCGGGCACGGCGCTTCAAACAGCACGCTTCTGCGTCTCTCCCCCCAGTGGCCGAACACGGCGCTTCAAGCAGCGCGCCCGAACCGTAGCTTCAAACTGACCGCCCAAGCGGCGCTGCACTCCGGATCTCAAAACGGATCTTCGCAGATAAGCGCTCTGCGCCCGGCGCGGCAAAGGCTCCTGCCCGCTTCCCGGGCAACGGGCCCCGGCCTCTGCGGCAACGGCGCGTGAGCACTACTCTAACACCCTCTAAAAACTAAAAATCCTTGCCCGCCGTCACGGAGCATGTCATACTTTTTCCAAAACAGAAAAAGGAGCCGATCATGCGCCGCGTTTTTATTGTCACTGCCGCTCTGGCGGGTGTTCTTTTCTGTTCGCCTCTTCCGGACGCCCTTGCTCAGGATTCGCCCAGACTGCTCAAGGTTGTGGCGCTGAGCCGCCACGGCGTTCGTTCGCCCACGCAGTCGCCCTCCACGCTGGAGACATGGAGTTCCCGCGACTGGCCCGCATGGAACACGGCTCCGGGCAATCTCACGGAACGCGGAGCGGAGCTCATCGAGGGCGAATGGACCGGCCTGCGAGAGTCCCTGGCCTTCGACGGACTGCTTCCGGCCTCGGAATGTCCGCCCGCAGGCAGCGTGCTGGTCTATGCCGACAACGAACAGCGCACCCTGGCCACGGCGGCGGCCATGCTGGAAGGGCTGGCCCCGGGCTGCGGCATGAAGACGCTCTCAAGCCGCGCCGGGCACGATCCCGTGTTTCATCCCGTGCGGGGCGGGCTCATGGCCGCGCCCGCGCTCACGAGCGAAGAAAAATCGGAACTGGAAGAAGACCTCGCCGACGTACGCGCCGACATGGACAGGCGCGTGGCGGAGCTCTCCGCACTGCTCGGCCCGGCCTCCCCGCAGCTGTGCGAACCGGGGCAGCCGTTCTGCACGCTGAGCGACATGCCCACGCTGCTGCAATATCCGAAGCCGGGCTCCCGCGAAGGCGTTTCCCTGCGCGGCGGTCTGTCGCTGGCTTCCACCACTGCGGAAATTCTGCTGCTTGAAAGTCTGGAATGGCCGGTGCGCTCCCAGATGATTCCCGCCGCGACTCCCTTGACGCAGCCTGCCGGGCCCGGCACGCCCGTGGAGCAGAAGGCAAGGCAGATCATTCTTGCGCCCCGCAGCGACAAGCCGGGCGTAGTGACGCTTCCCGTGCGTCCGCGCTGGACGCCCGCCCCCGTCGCTCCCGCAGACGGCGAAATTCTGGTGAATCCTTCCACGGCCCTGCACCTTCTGCCCGTGCATACCCGCGTGCAGAACGCTGTTCAGCGCTTTCCCGCCATCGCCCGGCAGGAAGGCATGCCGCTGCTGCTCTTCATGGCGGAAGCGCTGGCCGGAACCTCGCCGCTGGGCGAAGTCAACAAGGCAAAGCTGGTCATCTTTTCCGGGCACGACACCAACATCGTCAACGTGGCGGGCCTGCTCGGCCTGCACTGGAACAACACGCCCTTCCCCAGAGACAGCACGCCTCCCGGCTCCATGCTGGTATTCCGGCTCTGGGACACGCCGCAGGGACGACTCGTGCAGGCGACCTTCCAGTGTCAGACGCCCGCGGCGATGCTGAGCACCGACGAAAACGTCATGAACAGCGCGGCGCTCCGGCAGGAAACGCTCGTGCTTCCCGGCTCCTTCGCGCCAACGCCCGCAGGTCCGGGGCTGCCTCTGGAGCATTTCCTCTCCGCCGTGCGCGCCATGGCCGGAAAGGATCTCGACGCGAGACTGAACGCCGTTCTGACCACGACGGCGCGTCCGCAGCCCTAGCCGATCAAAGCTTCCGCCGCGCGTCACAAAAAAAGCTGCCTGTCCCCGCAGGCTCTCCCCGCTCTTTCCACAACCACGTCCCCGGGTTCACCGTGCCCCACGAGAAACGGCGAGCAGGCTTCGTGCCTGCCCGCCCCCGCGGGCGCGCCCAATCGTCCGGCGCAGGCGTAGCAGTAGCGGCAGCCGTGAAGACAGCTGTCGTAGGCGCCGATGTCCACGCTCTCCGCACAGCCGCAGGCCGGGCGCTGATTCGGATCCTTCTTCGCCTTCAGCGTCACGCCGCGCAGCCTGCCGAGCAGTTCGGCATCCACGCAGCGGGCGCGTCCTATGCAAAATTCGCCCAAATCCATGTCTTCCGCGCAGGCCTCCAGCGTGAGATCGTGCGCCCGGGCAATCTCCGACAAGGCCGACGCAAGCGCCCGACGCTCCTCCATCGACGCGTCCCGCAGGCCGAGAGACGCCATGTTCCGCCGCGTGTTCCGATACACGTCCAGAAAGCTGACGATGCATTTTTCCGTCCACGGCGCAAGCAGCGCGGCCAGCCTCTCGAAGTAGCGGACGTGATGTTCCATCGTGTACGCAGCGCTGAAAAACACGGGATCGTAGCGCCAGATCACCCGCTCGCGGCCCGCGAGTTCGGAAAGACGCCGAAACGCCGGAATGATCACGTCCCGCTTGGAAGGCACGCCGGGTTCCGCGTCCCGGCCGTAGGCGTTGAGCGTCACCTGAAAATAATACGCGTAGTCCCGGAGGCGCGAGAGCCGGTTCAGCATGGGCGAAGGATTCTTGGTCCAGAACACGAAGCCGTCCGTCGCGTCGGGCGAAAGGTTCACCCGGCTCACCCGGCGCGGATTCACGGGATTGCGCACCAGCGCGAATCCTTCCTCCAGTCTGCGGAAAAACCAGTCCGCGTAAAAGGCCGGAATGTCCGTTCTCCGGCTGACGCTTACGATCATGCTGCTCCGCGCCCGCGTAGGCGGGCTCATCTCTTCGTTGTCCGGCAGGCATCCGCGCGGGGAGTCTGCCCATGCGTCAAAAAACGCCCGGCCATCCGCCTGTCCTCCGAAAAAGGCGGACATTTCAGGACGCCGGGCGCAGAACGCTTCTCTTTTCAGACCGCCCCTCGCGTCGAAGGCGGGCGCGTTTCTGAACGCAGGAAAGCCCTACCGGGCGGCCTTCCACGTTTTGATGAAGTCCGCAGGGGCCTTGCCCGCCGCAATGTGCCTGAGGAGCGAGCTGCCGAACACCGCGGCGTCCGGCCGGATGTCCTGCGGCAGCGCGTCGATCTGTTCCGGAACGCGCAGGCCGAAGCCGAGCGCCACCGGAAGGTGAAACACCCTGCGCACGCGGGAGAGCACCTCCGGCACTTCCGGCGGCAGGCTCGCGCGTTCGCCCGTGGTGCCCATGACGGACACCACATACACGTAACCTTCCGACACGTCCGCGTAAAGCTTCATGCGCTCCTCGGAGGTGTTCGGCCCCACCAGAGGAATGAGCGCCAGACCGTGCGCCGAAAGCGCTGCGCGCATGTCGCCCGCCTCGTCGTAGGGCAGATCGGGCACGATGAGGCCGTGGACGCCCACGTCCTGCGCCTCCGTCGCCAGCTTGTCCAGACCGTACTGCAAAAACGGATTCATGTAGCCCATGAGCACAAGCCCGGCCTTGAACCTGCCCTTGCGCTCGCGCAGCCCTTCCATGATCCGGCGCAGCGTGACGCCGTTTTTCAGCGCCTTCACGGACGCCGCCTCCACCACGGGGCCGTCGGCCACGGGATCGGAAAACGGAACGCCGATTTCAATGACGTCCGCGCCGCTCTCGTCCAGTTCTTCAATGACGTTCCAGAAGGCGTCCAGCGAGGGATATCCCGCCGTCACAAAGGGAATGAGCGCCGTGCGTCCTTCGGCCGAAGCGTCGCGTAACTTTTTTTCCAGCAGATGCATAGTATTGTTCCTTCGCGGCCGTGCCGCCGAAAATCAGAGGTTCAGCGCCTTTTCCACAATGTCCATGTCCTTGTCGCCGCGGCCGGAAAGGTTCACCAGCACGCGGCTGCCGGGAGCAAATTCCCCGGCGTGCGACAGAACGTAGGCCAGCGCGTGGGAAGATTCCAGCGCGGGCAGAATGCCTTCCACGCGGCAGAGCGTCTGGAAGGCCGAAAGCGCTTCGTGATCGTAGGCCACGCCGTACTTCACGCGTCCCACGGCCGCAAGATGGGCGTGTTCCGGGCCCACGCCGGGGTAGTCCAGTCCCGCGGAAATGGAGCCGGAAGGCAGAATCTGCCCGTCGTCGTCCTGGAGCAGCATGGTGTACTCGCCGTGCAGCACGCCGGGGCGTCCGAGATTGATGGCCGCCGAATGCATGCAGCCGGGCTCGCCCGTGCCGCCCGCCTCCACGCCGATGATCTTCACCGACTCGTCGGGCACAAAGGCCGTGAACATGCCGATGGCGTTGGAGCCGCCGCCCACGGCCGCCACCACGTAGTCGGGAAGGCTGCCCGTGCGCTCCAGCATCTGCGCGCGGGCCTCGCGGCCGATGACGCTCTGAAATTCCCGCACGAGATCCGGGAACGGATACGGCCCGGCCGCCGTGCCGAAGCAGTAATGCGTGGTTTCCTGAAGGGAAATCCAGGCACGGAGCGCCGCGTTGATGGCGTCCTTGAGCGTGCGGGAGCCGCTCTCCACGGCCACCACGTCCGCGCCGAGCAGACGCATGCGCCGCACGTTGGCGGACTGCCGCTCCGCGTCTTCCGCGCCCATGTACACCGTGCACTTCATGCCGAGGCGCGCCGCCGCGGCCGCCGTGGCCACGCCGTGCTGACCGGCGCCGGTTTCCGCTATGAGCGAGGTCTTGCCCATGTGCTTGGCCAGAAGCGCCTGTCCCAGCGTGTTGTTGATCTTGTGCGCGCCGGTGTGCAGCAGATCCTCGCGCTTGAGCCACACCTCGAAGCCCAGCTGTTCCGAAAGTCCGGGGCAGAAGGTGAGCGGAGTCTCGCGCCCGGCGTAGTTCTTCAACAGATCGTCAAGCTCGTTCCGAAACGCTTCGGAAGGCAGAATGTCCTTCATGGCCTCCTCAAGTTCCATGAGGGGCGGCATGAGCAACTCGGGCACGAAACGCCCGCCGAAATCGCCGAAATATCCTTTTTTCATAGCCTGTCACCTTTTCTGCTGTCTGCCGCGCCTCTGCCGCAGTCCGATGCGCCACTTGCGCATTCGCGAACCGCCGCCACGGCCTTTTCCATGAGTTCCCCGCTCTTTCTGCCCGGGGAGGATTCCAGTTTGGAATTGAAGTCGAGCCCGTCCGGAGAACAGGCCGAAAGCGCTCTTGCCACATTGTCCGGCCCGAGTCCGCCGGAAAGAAACCACGGATGCGGAAACGAAAGATCGGCAAGACTCTGCCAGTCGAGCTCCCGGCCACTGCCCATGCCCGTGTCGAGCAGGTACGTGCCGCAGGTTTCGGCAAAGGCGTCGATGTCCTGCTGAAGCGCCTGCACGGACGAATATTTTCCCGGCCAGAGCACGCGGATCACGCTTTCTGCCGGAAAACGCCCGGCAAACGCCGCGCTCTGGCCGCCGTGAAGCTGCACGAAATCCAGCCCGGCTTCGCGCACTATGCGCTCTGTTTCCTCCGCGCTCTGACGAACGAACACGCCCACGCGCTTCATGCCGTGCGTGTCCAGAGACGAAACCAGCCTCGGCGACACGTTGCGCGGGCTCGGTTCGTAAAACACGAAGCCGCAGAACTCCACGCCGAGCGCGGCCGCCTCGTCGATGAGACTCTGCTCGCTCATGCCGCAGATTTTAATCCGCATGCTCCGCCTCCCCGCCCAGAAGCGCGCGCAGCGCCTCCCCCGGACGACCGTGTTCCATGAGTGCGGAGCCCACGAGTGCGGCCCGAAATCCGGCCTTCGCGGCCTCTTCCAGATCGGAGCGGCAGCTCATGCCGCTTGCCGCAATCCAGAGTTCCCCCTCCCGCGGAGGGCAATTTTCAGCCAGCGCGAGACAGGCCCTTCTGTCCACCGCAAGCGAGGCAAGATCGCGCGCGTTCACCTGAATGATGCCCGCCCCGCTCTCGCGGGCCAGCGCCACGTCGCGCGCGTCGAACACCTCGACCACCGCCTCCATGCCGCCCGCCTCGGCCTGCTCGCGCAGTTCGCGAAGAAGACCGGCGTCCGGCGTGAGGCGAACGATGAGCAGCAGCGCCGACGCCGGCGTGGAAAGCGCCGCCGCCACCTGCAGCGGATGAAAAATGAAGTCCTTGCGCAGCATGGGAACCGCCGCTCCTTCCCGCTCCATGGCCGAGGCCATGCGGAAAAGATACGACAGCGAGCCATGAAAATACCGCTCCTCGGTGAGCACGGAAATAGCGCCCGCCCCGGCTTTTGCGTACTGCAGGGCCACGTCTTCGGGCTCCAGCGTTTCGCAGATCACGCCGCGCGAGGGAGAGGCCCGCTTGTACTCCGCCACCACGGGAAGAGGCCCGGCCCCTCCGCTTTCAAGCGCCCCGCGAAACGAAGGCCTGCGCCCCTTCCACGGATGCAGATTGTCCGCCCCGAGGCGCTCAAGCTGGGCTATTTCCGCCCGCTTGGCCTCCACAAAACGCTCAAGTCCCGTCATGCCAGCACCCTCATGCCCGCGCCTTCGGCCACGCCCTTGCGGGCCAGCTCCACGCACTCTTCCATGCTCTTGTCATCTTCCAGCATGTAAATGGCAAACGCCGCGTTCACCGTCATCATGTCGCGCATGGCCCGGGGACCGCGTCCGGCCAGAAGTTCCTTCAGCACGGCCGCGGCTTCCTCCTTGTTCTTCACTTCCACGTCCTCGGGCTCGCAGGGCTCGAAGCCGTAGAGCGCAGGGTCAAACACCATTTCGTCCATCTTGCCGTCGGTAATGAGAATGATGCGCGTTTTGCCCATGGTGGTCAGCTCGTCGTAGCCGCCCGCGCCGTTGAACACCGCCACCTTGTGGAAGGGGCGCTTCTGCAGCGTGGCCGCAATGAGATCCACCTGATTCGGATCGCCCACGCCCATCATGAGATAGTCGGGACAGGCCGGATTCAGCATGGGGCCCAGCATGTTGAACATGGTGCGCATGCCGAGCTGCTTGCGCACCGGCCCCACGTTGGCGAAGGCCGGATGGAAGTACGGCGCAAACTGGAAGGCGAAATTGCGTTCCTTCAGCATCTCCACGATGGCTTCGGGATCCTTTTCCAGCGGCAGACCGAGTCCTTCCAGTGCATCGGCCGCGCCGGAGGTGGAAGACACGGCGCGGTTGCCGTGCTTGAGCATGCGGTAGCCCATGCCCGCCAGCGTGAGCGACGTGGCCGTGGAGCAGTTGAACGAACGCTTGCCGTCGCCGCCCGTGCCCACGATGTCGATGCACTTTTCCGGAATGCCCGTCACCTTCACGGAGCGCGCCAGCATGATGCGGATGGCCGCGGCCAGCTCGGCGGGCTTTTCGCCCTTCATGCGCAGGCCCATGAGCAGGGCTCCGGCCTGAGCGGGAGTCATGGTGCCGTCGAGCATGGAACCGAAGGCCACGTCGCATTCCTCGTCGGTCATGTCCCTGCCGCGGGACACGGATTCCAGAATGGAACTGATGGTGGGCGCGGCGTGAACCGTGGGCAGCAGGCTGCCCGGGAAGTTTTCCAGAAGACGCAGACCGTCGAGCGTGAGAATGGATTCGGGATGATACTGCACGCCCACCCACGGGCGATCCTTGAAGCGCATGGACATCACTTCGCCCTGGGGTCCGCGGGCGGACACCGAAAGCAGATCGTTGGGATGCTCGTCGTCCACGCGCACCACCAGGGAATGGTAGCGGCCCACCACCATGGGATTGGGCATGCCGCGATACAGTCCCTTGCCGTCGTGCACGATTTCCGAAGTTCTGCCGTGCATGACCACGGGGCCGGGCACGACGTCCGCCCCGGCGTAGAGGCCGAGAATCTGATGCCCGAGGCACACGCCGAGCACCGGAATGCGCGGACTGAGCTGCTTCAGGAAGTCGAGGCAGTATCCGGCCTGCGACGGATGCCCCGGTCCGGGGGAAATGCACACCATGCGCAGCGAAGGATCGTTGGCCATGGCCACCAGACCGGGATCGTCATTCTTGACCACGCGGGGGCGGTGTCCCAGACGGCAGAAGGCCTGAACAAGATTGTAGGTAAAGGAATCGTAGTTATCGATGAGCAGGAACATGGAACTCTCCCGTGGTGAAACAGGCCTGACGCATGATGGCCGATTTGTTGCAAACCTCCTTCCATTCCAGGGCCGGCACGGAATCGTGAACGATGCCGGCTCCGGCCTGCCAGTACAGGCGATGATCGCGCACCCACATGCTGCGGATGGTGATGCCCGTGTCGAGGTTCACGCCGTCTCTGTCCAGACCGAGCCAGCCGATGCAGCCGGCGTAGGGTCCGCGCGGACAGGGTTCGGTTTCGGCAATGATTTCCATGGCGCGGATCTTGGGCGCGCCGCTCACCGTGCCCGCCGGGAAGGTGGCGGCAAGGACGTCCACGGCGTCGAGGCCGTCCTCAAGGTCCGCGGTGACGCGGCTCGTGAGGTGCATGACGTGGGAAAAACGTTCCACCATCATGAGCTTCTCCACTTCCACGGTGCCCGGGCGCGCGAGTCTGCCGAGATCGTTGCGGCCGAGATCCACGAGCATCATGTGCTCGGCGCGCTCCTTGGGATCGGCGATGAGCTCCTCGGCCAGGGCTTCGTCTTCGGCCACGGTCGCGCCGCGGCGTCTGGTTCCGGCAATGGGCGCGGAAAGCAGTCTGCCGTTCTCGCAGCGCACCATGACTTCCGGCGAAGAGCCGAACAGCGTAATGCCCGGCAGGCGCATGAAGAACATGTACGGCGACGCGTTTTCACTGCGCATGCGGCGGTACAGGGTGAAGGGGTCGCCGTCGAACGGCATGCTGAAGCGCACCGAAGGCACCACCTGAATGGCTTCGCCCATGCGCAGCATTTCCCGTATGCGGTCCACGGCCGCCTGGAATCCGGCCTCGCCGGGTTCGGCCAGCACGTCGGCCTTGTCCGCATGCGTCGAATCCTGACGCGAGAACGAACCGCTGCGGCCCAGATCTCTGTGCTCGCCGAGGCTCACCTGCGCCAGTCGATTGTACATGTGATCGAAAAGCAGCAGCGTTCCGGGCAGGCAGAGCACGCATTCCGCGTCTTCCGGCTTCATGACGGGGGCGAGCTTCGGATGAAAGAGCGACGCCATGCCGTAGCCCAGATAGCCGCACAGCGAACGCGTGATGGGCGGCAGGTCCGCGGCCTGCGGATCGGGCAGAATTTCCAGCGAACGCATGACCGAGCGAAGGCCTTCCACGAAGTTCATGCCGTTGAAGGCGGCAAGACGCGCAAGGCGTTCGTCTTCCGTGCGGCATTCGAGCTTTCCTTCGCGGCAAATGAGGTACAGGGCCATGTCGCAGGCAAGCACGCTGTAGCGACCCCATCGCCCGTCCACTTCCGCGCTTTCCAGAAGAATGCCGTCCCTGTCCCGGGCCATGTCCAGGAAAAGACTGATGGGCGTGTCCATGTCCGCCGGGAGCCAGCGGACGCTCTGACGCACTCGAATGGGCGATGTCTTGATTGTCATGTCGATAATCCTCAGTGTGAGTTAATAAAAAAATGCCGCTCCCCGGAGAGGGAACGGCATTTATTGCTTCCGAATCTGCACCATTACTCAGACGTCAAGACCGCATCCTCTCCCTGAAGAAAAGATACGCCACCACCACTGACCGGCGAAGGACATGGTGAAAGCGGCTGCGGACATGGAACACTCCTGAACGTGAATGGTGAACTTTCCTTCTGTGTATGCAAGAGCGCGCCATTTGTCAACGGCGTCGGAAAAACTTTTTCCTGAGGGGAGGCGCCTGCCGCAACTTTCCGGATCATGAAGGCCGACACATCAGGTATAAAACAATTTTGCATCATCTGCTTCGTCTTTTTTCTGTATGAATCATGATATTGCACGGTGCGTCCGCCCAAAAAGCGCTCATATACAAAAAAGTATCGACGATTGTTCAAAACATCATGCAGATTTTTTTGTTTCGGGCAAAAATCGAGGCGCAGCGCGGCATTGCGGAAAGCAAGTCCGCCTCCGGAGCCGCCCATGACGCAGGATTCGATCATTAAATATGAGCGACGAGACAAAAATATTGCTTCTGCGCTTGACAGCGATTCCAGACCGGAGCTATGAGAGAAAAAAAAGGTTGGCAAATCATGTTCAGCGCGTTCCGCTACGGCTATTTTACCTACGCCAGCAACTTCGGTTGCTGGTGCTATGCGTATTATTTCCGGCCAAGCGGCGAGCTGTGCTGATCTCTTCCGTCACACAGGAATATAAAGCCGCAGGCATACTTAAAAGCCGGCGGCTTTTTTCGTAACCGCCGGAATGCCTGCAAAGAGGTACCTCTCATGGAAGTCGGCTCTCTCAGAAGATTCAATCGCATCATCAATCCCAAAACCGGCCGCGCCATCATCGTTCCCATGGATCACGGCATGTCCGACGGCGCTCCCCGCGGTCTGCGCGACATGGTCAAGGCCATTCACGACATGGACGAAGGCATGGCCGACGCCGTGCTTCTGCACAAGGGCCTCATCCACAAGGCCGACTACGAATCCCACATGCGCCTCGGCTTCATCATGCACATTTCGGCGTCCACCAGCCTTTCGCGCCGCCCCAACAAGAAGATGCTCGTGGGCGACGTGGAAGAGGCCGTGCGCCTCGGCGCGGACGCGGTGTCCATTCACATCAACCTCGGCGACGACGACGAAAGCCTCATGATGGCCGACGCCGGCAAGATCGCCAAGGAATGCAGCCTGTGGGGCATGCCTCTGCTCATGATGGTGTACGCGCGCGGTCACGACGTGGACAGCTATGATCCGCACAACATCGCCCACTGCGCCCGCGTGGGTGCGGAACTCGGCGCCGACATCGTGAAGGTGCCCTACACCGGCGATCCCGAAACCTTCGCCGACGTGGTGGCGGACTGCGGCGTGCCCGTGCTCATTGCCGGCGGCCCCAAGCTCGATTCCACTCGCAAGCTGCTGGAAATGGTGTACGGCTCGCTGCAGGCGGGCGGTTCCGGCCTTTCCGTGGGCCGCAACGTGTTCGAGCATCCGCGCCGCGTGGAACTGCTCAAGGCCCTGCGCGCCATGGTTCACGGCAACGCCACCGTGGACGAGGCCCTGGAAATGATGGGCGAAAAATAAGACGAAAAAGTTTTCGTCTCCCGCCATTTTCCTGTTGACAGATTTCTTTCTCTGGGATTAGTAATTTTTTAAACTTTCAATGGTTGTTTGTCATGTATACTCTGTATTCCGCCACCGCCCAGTTTGAAACCAACGGCTTTACCTTTGGTTTTTACTTTTATTTTACCGGGCCCTGTGGTCGGGAGAGTTGCTGACATCCTCAGTTTGCAAACTTCGGGCCGCAGGCGAAACAAGCCGGCGGCCCTTTTTTGTATGCTACAGCCGCCACGCAGCCCACAACGTTCAAAAAGAAGGAACGCCCCATGGAACTCGGCACTAAAAAAAGACTGACCCACATCTTCAACCCCGACACCAAGCGCACCATCATCGTTCCCATGGATCACGGCATGACCATCGGCGCGCCCGACGGTCTGGTGGACATCCGCAAGGCCGTTGACGACATGAACGAAGGCGGCGCCAACGCCGTGCTCATGCACAAGGGTCTCATCCGCGCCTCCGGCTGCGCCGACGCCAACGCCGACCTCGGCCTCATCATGCACATCACCGCCTCCACGGAACTTTCCCCCAACGGCAACACCAAGGTGCTCACCGGCACCGTGGAAGAAGCCATCCGCCTCGGCGCGGACGCCGTGTCCGTGCACATCAACCTCGGCGATCCCAACGAACGCGAAATGCTCAACACCGCAGGCGTCATTGCCGAGCACTGCAACCGCTGGGGCGTGCCGCTGCTCATGATGCTCTACGGCCGCGGCGGCCTCATCCGCGACAGCTTCGCCACCGACGTGGTGGCCCACTGCGCCCGCGTGGGCGCGGAACTCGGCGCCGACATCGTGAAGGTCTCCTACACCGGCAGCCCCGAAACCTTCCAGCGCGTCACCGAATGCTGCTGCGCGCCCGTGGTCATTGCCGGCGGCGAACGCATCGACTCCACGCGCAAGCTGCTGCAGATGGTGTACGATTCCCTGCAGGCCGGCGGCGCGGGCGTTTCCATCGGCCGCAACGTGTTTGAACATCCCCGCCGCGTGGATCTCATGCGCGCCATGAACGCCCTCGTTCACTCGAACGCCTCCGTGGACGACGCCATGGCCATCGTGGGCGAAGACTAACTCTTTTGAAGGATTGTCCATGAACATCTATTTCAAAAGCGTGCCCTTCAGCAAGAACGACGTGACCCTCGCGCTGGAATCCGGCGTGGACGGGGTCATCGTTCCCGCCGACAAGGTGGAATCCGTGTCCGTGCTCTCCCGCACTCCCGTCATTGCGGAAGAGGACATGCCCTCCTGCGCCATGAACTCCAAGGCCGACGAGGAACAGATCCGCGACTCGCTCCGTTCGGGAAAGCAGGTGGTTCTCGCCAGGGGATGGGAGATCATTCCCGTGGAAAACCTGCTCGCCCAGTGCGACAACGTGGTGGCCGAAGCCGGAACGCTTGAGGAAGCCGTGCTTGCGTCCGGCATTCTTCAGCGCGGCGTGCAGGGCATCGTGGTGCTGCCCGAAGCCATCGGCGATCTCAAGGAAATCGTGTCGCGCTGCAAGATCAGCCGGGAGCACGAAGACCTGGAGGAAGCCGAAATCGTCCGCGTGGAGCCCGCCGGACTCGGACACCGCGTGTGCATCGACACCATGTCCATGCTGCACCGCGGACAGGGCATGCTGGTGGGCAATTCCAGCGCCTTCACCTTCCTTGTTCACGCCGAAACGGAGCACAACGAATACGTGGCCTCCCGCCCCTTCCGCGTGAACGCGGGTGCGGTTCACGCCTACGTGCGCCTGCCCGGCGACGCCACGACCTATCTTTCGGAAGTGACGGCCGGCACGCAGATGCTCGTCGTGGACTACACGGGCGCCACCAGCATCGCCACCGCCGGAAGAGTGAAGATTGAAGTGCGTCCCATGCTGCTCGTGGAAGCGAAGGTCGGAGACAAGACGGGCGCCGTGTTCCTTCAGAACGCCGAGACCATACGGCTGACCGCTCCCGACGGAACCCCCGTGAGCGTGGTGACGCTCAAGCCCGGCGACAAGGTGCTCTGTCGCACCGACGAGGCCGGACGTCACTTCGGCATGCGCATCAAGGAAGACATTCAGGAGAAATAGAGTATGGCAGAGCCTTTCCAGATTCCGGGCCTCGCAGACCTGCGCAGGCAGATTGACGACGTGGACTCCCAGCTTCTTGAGCTTCTGAACCGGCGGGCAGGCCTGAGCGTGGCCGTCGGGCAGGCCAAGAGACAGGTGTCGGGCAAAGTGTTCGATCCGGCCAGGGAGGCCAGGCTTCTGGAAGGGCTCGCCAAACGCAACCCCGGTCCGCTGAAGACGGAACACATTCTCTCCATCTGGCGCGCCGTGCTCTCCGCTTCCCGTTCCCTGCAAAAACCGTGTACCGTGGCCTATCTCGGCCCGGAAGGCACGTTCTCCTACTTCGCGGCCATGGACTTTCTCGGCGAATCCATGACCTTCGTGCCCTGCCGCGACTTCCATGAAATTTTCCGCGGCGTGAGCCTCGGCCAGTTCGACGCGGGCGTCATTCCGCTGGAAAACTCCATTCACGGCACCATCACCCAGAGCTTCGACCTGTTCTCTCAGTACGAGGTGAACATTCAGGCCGAATTCTATTCCCGCATCGCCAACAGCCTGCTCAGCCGGGAAACGTCGCTCGACAACGTGAAAACCGTGTACTCGCACGCGCAGCCGCTCGGCCAGTGCGCCACCTGGCTGCGCGCCCATCTGCCCGGAGCAAGGCTCGTGTCCGTGGACTCCACGGCCGCCGCCGCATGGAAGGCCTCGCAGGAAGCGGGAGCCGCGTCCATCGGTCACCGCAGCATGGCCGAAAAGCTGGGCATGAGCTCCCTTGCCGACAACATTCAGGACGACGCCGCCAACTGGACGCGCTTCGTGCTCATCCGCGCGGGCGAGGTTCCCGCCGGAAGCCCGCACGAAACCGATTCCGACAACTTCAAGTCTTCGCTGCTCTTCACGGTGAAGAACAAGTCCGGCACGCTCTGCGACGTGCTCAACGTGTTCTCCGCGCACAAGGTGAACATGACCAAGCTCGAATCCCGCCCGCTGAAGGGCCGGTGCTGGGACTACATTTTCTTTGCCGACGTGGAATGCGATCTCACCGCCTCCCGCCGCGCCGATCTCATCCGCGATCTCTCCGCCTGCTGCACGTCTCTGCGCGTGCTCGGCTGCTATCCCGAAGGACCGCGTCTCGATTCAACCGCCAACACCACAGGATTCTGATTCATGATAACGCTTCAGGCCCCCGCATCCAAATCCGTCTCCCACCGCACGCTCATTGCGGCCGCGCTCGCGCACGGCTCGTCGCTGGTGCGCCATGCGCTCTCCAGCGCCGATCTTGAGCGCACGCGCGACATTCTCCACACCGCAGGGGCCGTCATGGAGGATCTCGGCGACGGAAACTGGCGCGTGCAGGGCATGGAGAAAGGCCCGGTGGGCGGAATCGACAAGCCCGCCGACTGCAACGTGGGCGAATCGGGCACCACCTGCCGCCTGCTCACCGCCGTGCTGGCCGCCGGTCGCGGCTCGTTCCGCATTCACGGCGTTCCGAGAATGCACGAACGCCCCATCGGCGCGCTCGCCAAGGCTCTTCAGACGCTCGGCGCACGCGTGACTTTTGAGGAAAAGGAAGGCTATCCGCCCCTCGTGCTTTCCACGGACGGCCTTGCCGGCGGCGACGTGGACATGAGCGTGGACGAATCGAGCCAGTTTCTTTCCGGTCTGCTTCTGGCCGCGCCCTTCTGCCCCTCGCCGCTGCGCATTTCTCTCACGGGCAAAAAGGTGGTCTCCTGGCCCTACGTGGGACTCACGCTGCAGGTGCTGGAAGATTTCGGCATTGCCTTCGAGGTGGAAACGCTGACGGGCGGAGCCTGGAAGATTGCGCCCTGGAAAAGCGTTCAGGAAGCGCGGCCCGGAGAGCTTCGCATCACCGTGCATCCCGGCAGCTACAAAAGCGGCGAATACCGCGTGGAAGGCGACTGGTCCGGAGCCTCCTACCTGCTTGCCGCCGGAGCCGTGGGCCGCGAGCCCGTGCTCGTGACGGGGCTTCGCCCCGACTCTCTGCAGGGCGACCGCGCCATCCTGACCATTCTGCGGGACATGGGCGCGTCCATCGACGTGCGCAGCGACGGCATTCTCGTGAGCCCCTCGAAGCTGCACGGCATCACCGTGGACATGGGAGCCTGCCCCGATCTCGTGCCCACCGTGGCCATGACGGCGGCCTACGCCGAAGGCGAAACGCGCATGGAAAACATCGCCCACCTCCGCCTCAAGGAATGCGACCGCATTTCCGCCTGCGCCGCGGAACTTTCCCGCATCGGAGTGTCCGTGGAGGAAGGCGCGGATTATCTTGCCGTGCGCGGCCTTGCGCCGGATACGCCTTCCATTCCCGAAGGCACGGTGTTCCGCACCTACAACGATCACCGCATCGCCATGTCCGCATCGCTCCTCGGTCTCGGCCGGGGGCAGCGCGTCGTGGTGGACGATCCCGCCGTGGTGCGCAAGTCCTTCCCCGAATTCTGGAACGTGTGGAGCGCCCTTGCATGAGCGAACGCATCGTCATTGTAGGGTGCCGCGGCCGCATGGGCTCCATGCTCATGGAGCGCTTCGGCCGCAATCCGGAACTGGCCCCCGCAGGTCTCGATCTGCCCTTTGAGGCGCAGGCCATGCGGGAGGCCTGCCGGGGGGCGCGCCTGGTGCTTTTGTGCATACCTGCCACGGCCATAGCCGACACCGTCTCCCTGCTTCGCCCCTTCATGGAGAAAAACGCCATCCTTGCCGACATCACCTCGGTGAAGGAACTGCCCATGCAGCACATGGAAAGTCTGTGGGACGGGCCGGTGGTGGGCACGCATCCGCTTTTCGGGCCCGTGCCCGCGCAGGATCTGGAACTGCGCGTGACCATCGTGCCCGGCAGACGGGCCTCGGAAGAGGACACATGTTTTGTGGAGCGCCTGTTTCAGGGCTTCGGCTGCGTGACCTTCCGCGCCACGGCCGAAGAACACGACATCGCGGAAGCCAAGATTCAGGGCATGAACTTCATCACGAGCGCGGTGTATTTCGCCATGACGGCGGAAGACCCCGCGCTCCTGCCGTACATAACCCCCTCCTTCCTGCGGCGCATGAACTCCTCGGAAAAACAGCTCATGGAAGACGGCGCGCTGTTCACCTGGCTTTTCGAGGCCAATCCCCACAGTCAGGCCATGACGCGCCAGTACCGCAATCTGCTTTCGCTGGCCGCCGCGGGCGATGTGGACCTCATTCTGCACAAGGCCCGCTGGTGGTGGAAAGAAGGCGAAGAGAAAAAGAAAATTCACGAAGAAGCCCGCAAGGTGGCTCTCCAGTCGGCCCGCATGGGGTTGAAAAAAGGACAACAATAATGCGTTACAGCCTGTTCGGCGAATCCCACGGCCCGGCCATCGGCGTCGTGCTTCAGGGCGTCCCTTCGGGACTCGACATCGACGAGAACTTCATCCGCGCCGAAATGGCGCGCCGCGCGCCCGGCAAATCGCCGCTTGCCACGGCAAGAAACGAAAAGGACGAAGTGCGCATCCTGAGCGGCGTGTTCGAGGGCAAGGCCTGCGGCACGCCCCTTTGCGGCGTGATAGAAAACACCGACACCCGCTCCCGCGACTACGCCGCCACCCGCTGGCTCGCCCGTCCCGGCCACGCGGACTTCACCGCCCATCTGCGCTACCGCGGCTTCGAGGACTACCGCGGCGGCGGTCACTTTTCCGGCCGCCTCACGGCTCCGCTGGTCTTTGCCGGAGCCGTGGCCAAGCTGGCCCTGCGCGCCCGGGGCGTGGAAGTGCTCGCGCGCGTCAAAAGCATTGCGGGCATCGATGACGCCCCCCTCGACCTGGCCTCTCCCGATGTCGAGGCTCTGCGGGCCGCTGCGGGCAAAACCCTGCCCGTCATCGACGATGCGCGCGGCGAAGCCATGCAGCAGGCCATTCTCGACGCCCGGGGCGACGGCGACTCCGTAGGCGGACTCATCCAGTGCTTTGCGCTCAACGTTCCCGCCGGACTCGGCAGCCCGGACTTCGATGAAAACATCGAAAGTCTCATTGCCCGGCACATGTTCGCCGTGCCCGCGGTCAAGGGACTGGCCTTCGGCGCAGGCTTCGACTTTGCTTCCATGCGCGGAAGCGAGGCCAACGACTCCCTCACGCCGGGCACTCCCCTCCGCACCCGCACCAACAACAACGGCGGCATCAACGGCGGCATTTCCAACGGCATGCCCGTCGTGTTCACCGTGGTCGTCAAGCCCACGCCCTCCATCGGCAAAGAGCAGGACACCGTCAACATGAACACCAGCGAGGCCGCCAAACTCACCATCACCGGCAGGCACGATCCCTGCATTCTTTCGCGCGCCGTGCCCGTCATCGAGGCCGCCTGCGCGCTGGCCCTCACCGAACTGCCGGGAGTGCTCGCATGAAAAATCTCGTGCTCATAGGACTTTCCGGCTGCGGCAAGAGCACCTTCGGCAAAAGGCTCGCAAAAAGACTGCGCCTGCCGCTTCTCGACACCGACGTCATGATCGAAAAAAAGACGGGCCGCACCATTCCGGACATCTTTGCCGCAGACGGCGAGTCGGGCTTCCGGGACATCGAATCCGCCTGCGCCCGGGAAGCCGCTGCCGTGCAGGGCGCCGTCATATCCACGGGCGGGGGCATGATTCTGCGCGAAGAAAACATGAAGGAACTTTCCAAAAACGGCCTTGTCGTCTTCATCGACCGTCATCCTTCCCGGATTCTCCGCTCCACCACGCTGAAGGACCGCCCGCTTGTGCAGGACGACAGAGACAAGCTCTTCCGCCTCTACGCCGCCCGACTTGCCCTGTACCGCCGTCACGCCGACGTAACCATTCCCAATCACGGTGGCCCGCGCACCCTGAAGCGCCGCATTCTCCAGGTACTGCGGCATTACCGCCGCAGCAATTCCCACGTCTGACCCACGGAGTCTTCCATGAGCAGCATTCTGAACGGAAAGAAACTGGCCGTCATCGGCGATCCCATCGAACACAGCCTCTCCCCGCTCATTCAGCAGGCCATGCTGGACGAACTCGGCCTCTACTGCACCTACGGCCGCATTCTCGTTCCCGCCGGAACCGTGGCGGACTGGCTGCCCGGCGCGCCCGGCATGAACCTTGCGGGCTTCAACGCCACCATGCCGCACAAGACCGATCTCGTGCCTCTCATGGACACCCTCTCCGACGATGCGCGCATGTACCGCTCCGTGAACACCGTGGTCATCCGCGACGGGCTTTTTCACGGTCACAACACCGACGACGCGGGATTCCTCCGCTCTCTGCTCGATGAAGGCATCCGGCCGGAAGGCAAAAAGATTGCCGTGTACGGCGCTGGCGGGGCGGCCCGCTCCGTGGTACTCAAGCTCGCCGCGGCGGAAGCCGCGTCCATTGCCGTGTGCTGCCGCACCCCGGCCAAGGCCGAAGAACTCTCCCGCGCCTCGGCCCGCGTGCATGTGGTCGCCCTCGGCAGCCCGGACTTTGAGCGGACGCTGGCCGAGGCGGATCTGTTCATCAACTGCACGCCGCTCGGCATGCAGGGCGTTCCCTCGCAGTTTGCCGACTTCCGTTTTCTCGACGCCCTTCCCGCCTCCGCGCCGGTGTGCGATCTCATTTACCGGCCGCTCAAAACCGAGCTGCTGAAGGAAGCGGAAAAGCGCGGACATCAGACCATGAACGGCCTCGGCATGCTCATTCATCAGGCCATTCTCGCGCTGGAACTGTTCGCCGCCATGCCGCTCGACGCCGCGCTCATGAAGAAGGCCGTGGAAAAAAGACTGATTCCGGTGCTTCATCAAAAGCGCTGATCCGGACACGGTCGCGCCGTTCCGAACGCCGCCGCATTCATGATCCCCCGCGGGGCGGATTTCCCGCCGGATTCCGCCCCGCTTGCAAAAGACGCGTTCCCAAAACGATGCGGCGCAAGAGGCTCGCCCTGCCTGCTATCCCCTCCCCGTGCCGTCGGCCTTTTCCACAGGCAAAAACGCTGCGCAGCTCCGGGCAAGGCACTTCCTGCCAAGTTGCAATGCTGCTCAGGTCGAACGCAAGGCAAGGCTCCGCACACGCTGCGCGTCATGACGCCGGGCGTGTGCGTCCCGGCCACGGCCCGCACGGCAACAATCCGGCTCCGATCTCGTCACTGTTGCCCGCGCCATCAGCTCCCCGCCCACGCGCTCCACTTGCCTGACTTCGCGGCCCATGCCCCGGAAAAACGGCAACTTTTCCTCCCCAAAGCGCTGCGGCGGCCTCGCCAATCCGGCAAACGCCCTCGGTTCCTCCAGAGGACTTTTCTCAATTTCTCCACGCAAAAAAAGAACCGGCTCGGTCTCAAGTCGGTTCTCTCTCTGGATACTCTCTCTTGCAGCTGCTTTCTCTCTCTTGAACATTTCCTCCGGGCGTTTTCCCCGCGGCTTCGGCGGCACGGAAAGCGCGTTTCGGCGTTTCAGGTCTTGAAACTCTTCGGGCGGTACTCACCGCAGCCTGAATCCTCGTGTTCAGGCGAGGCATCCGGGCGCGCCGACGCCCGGATGACCCGATCAGCACAGACTCTTTTCTTTACAGATCTTCAATGATGCGGTCGCACCAGGCGTCCACGTCCGCCTTGTTGCCGGAATAGTCGCCGTCCACCTTGAGACCCTCTTCCATAATCACGGCGCCCAGGCCGGAAAGCCGGTTTTCAATCACGTCCACCGCGCCGCAGAAATGCTCAAAGCTGCTGTCGCCGCTGGCAAAACAGGCCGCCTTCTTGCCGCTCACGCCGATGGCGTCGAAATCCTCGAACAGGGTGTTGAAGTCGTCCTGCATTTCCACCTCGTCCGTGCCCCAGGCCGAGCAGCCGAACAGCGCGGCGTCGTAGCCGTTGCACAGTCCTTCGGCCGACGCGTCGGCGGCGTTCAGCAGCGTGACGTCATGACCGGCGTTTCCGATGCGCTCGGCAAGAGCTTCGGCAATACCTGCGGTGTTGCCCGTCGTGGAACCATACACAATGAGAATCTTCATGGCTTTCTCCAGAAAAACCTCCGAGACAGAGATCCTAGGGCAGTGGCCCGTTCCCGACACCGCGTCGGAAACCGGCGATCTCTGTCCCGAAGGGAAGATGAGTTCGCGTTTTTTTGCACGGCGGAGAGCATACCGCCCCTCTCCGCCGTGCTCGACCAGGAGTACGCACCCCGCAATCGCGGGATGGATGCAGGACAGAAATTTTGCCGGACCTTCGCTGTGAGCCGAAAGCCCGGCCGGGGGGGGGAGGAGACTGGAACCTTGCGGCCCCAGAGCAAATTTTGCCGACATGTCATGGCGTGCATGCCGGCAATGCGGAGGAGAACTTTTCGGGGCACCTGTTTTCCCCGAAAAGTATGGCGAATATGCTGACGAACAAAAACGTTCGTGCTCCTGCCGCACGGCAGAAATTTTGCCGGAACACCCGCGTGATCCGGCACGGAACGTCGCCTCGGAGTTCTCGACGTTCTTATGGAGACATGAAGCGCTCGGATCGCCTCATGCTGTTATGGCAAACATGGGTGGACTCCTCGGGCCGTTCCCCACCGCGGGGAACGGCCCTCGCCGCACCAGGAGACTGAGGGGTACCCTCAGCACGGAACACGACCCGGTCGTATTCCAATATCGGGCAGGCAAGCCTGCGGAAATTTTGCCGCCTGACGACTCCGGCTCTCGCCGGGTCAAGCCATCGTCAGACGGCCGGGGGGGGGGGGGGGGGGGGGACAAAAC